>NZ_JBSHAP010000150.1:0-21318 GCF_053611565.1 Kitasatospora sp. NPDC054795 | reverse complement strand
GTCGCCGCTCCGGCCCCGGTCGCCGCTCCGGCTCCGGTCGCCGCCCCGGCCGCTCCGGTGGCCGACAGCGGTGACGCCTACGTCACCCCGCTGGTGCGCAAGCTCGCCGCCGAGCACGGCGTCGCGCTGGCCTCCGTCGCCGGCACCGGCGTCGGCGGCCGCATCCGCAAGCAGGACGTCATCGCCGCCGCGGAGGCCGCCAAGGCCGCTCCGGCCCCGGTCGCCGCTGCCGCCCCGGCCGCCGCGCCGAAGGCCGCCGCCTCGCCGTCCGCCCTGCGCGGCCAGACGGTCAAGATGACCCGCATGCGCAAGGTCATCGGCGACAACATGCTGAAGGCGCTGCACGAGCAGGCCCAGCTGACCAGCGTGGTCGAGGTGGACGTCACCAAGATCATGTCGCTGCGCGCCAAGGCCAAGGAGGGCTTCCTGGCCCGCGAGGGCGTCAAGCTCTCCCCGATGCCGTTCTTCGTCAAGGCCGCCGCCCAGGCGCTGAAGGTCCACGCGGTCGTCAACGCCCGGATCAACGACGCCGAGGGCACGGTCACCTACTTCGACACCGAGAACATCGGTATCGCGGTGGACTCCGAGAAGGGTCTGATGACCCCGGTCATCAAGGGTGCGGGCGACCTCAACATCGCCGGCATCTCGAAGAAGACCGCCGAGCTGGCCACCAAGGTCCGCGACAGCAAGATCACCCCGGACGAGCTGTCCGGCGCCACCTTCACCATCAGCAACACCGGCTCCCGCGGTGCGCTGTTCGACACCGTGATCGTGCCGCCGAACCAGGTCGCCATCCTGGGCATCGGTGCCACCGTCAAGCGCCCGGTGGTCATCGAGGCCGACGGCGGCACCGCCATCGGCATCCGCGACATGACCTACCTGTCGCTCTCCTACGACCACCGCCTGGTGGACGGCGCCGACGCCGCCCGCTACCTGGTCGCGGTCAAGGAGATCCTGGAGGCCGGCGAGTTCGAGGTCGAGCTCGGCCTCTGACCCCACCAGGTCCCCGCGGAACCCCGCGTACGGAACCCCGCGTCGTCCCCGGACGGCGCGGGGTTCCGCCGTTCCCGGCCCCCGGACACGCCGAGTCCCGCAGTCGTACCGAGTCGCGGCATGCGCGGACGCGGCCGAACCGGGATGCTGGAGCGGTGATGGACGAGACGGACTTCTGGCAGATCATCGACGAGACCCGGGACGACGCCGACGGCGACCCCGACGAGCAGGCAGACCTCCTGGTGGAACGGCTCCTCCAGCTGACCCCGGACGATGTGATCGACTTCGCCCGGCTGTTCCAGGCGCGGTTCCAGCGCGCCTACCGCCACGACCTGTGGGGCGCGGCCTACCTGATGCTCGACGGCGCCTCCGACGACACCTTCGACTACTTCCGGTCCTGGCTGATCGGCCAGGGCCGGGAGGTCTTCGAGGGCGGGCTCGCCGATCCGGACGACCTGGCGGACCTGCTGCCCGAGTTCGACGAGGAGGAGGACGGCGAGGCCGAGGACCTCGGCTACGCCGCCGACGAGGCGTACGAGCGGCTGACCGGGCTGCCGCTGCCCGAGGTGGGTGTGCGGCAGCCCGAGCGGCCGGCCGGGCCGGTGCTGGACTTCGACGATCCGGACGTCATGGCAAAGCGCTTCCCCAAGCTCTGGGAGCGGTACGGGGACTGAGGGCGGTCAGGTGCTGCTGCCGGAGGAGCTGTCCTGCTTGATGCCCTTGAGGATCTGGTCCAGCACCGCGAAGTCCGGCGCGGCCGGACTGTCGTCCACGCCGCCCTCCATGACCACGTAGCCGCCCCCCTTGGCCGGGAGGGCGGCCAGCAGGACGTAGCCCTGGGTGCCGTCCGTGGTGCGGATGTGCCAGCGGGTGGCGTAGCCGAGCACTCCGGCGACGCTGATGTACCCGGAGCCGGCGTCGGTGTGCGAGCTGACGCCGGAGAAGATCTGCCCGGCGTAGGAGGGCATCTGGGCGTCGGCGGCGGCCTTGGGCGTGGCGCCCTGGACGATGTCCTTCTCGACCGAGAACTGGCCGCGGATGCAGGAGCTGCCGTCCGGGCAGGTGTAGCGGTCGGTGCCGAGGTAGACCGTCGAGTGCGGCGGGTTGTCGGACACCACCCAGCCGTCGAGGACCGGCACGGTGATCGCGTGCTCCGGGTCGGGGACGGTGCTCTTGACCGCCGGCAGGGGCTTGGGCGCCGCGGGGCTGCTGGTGGGCGCGGTGGGGCTGGGGCTCGGCTTGGGGCTGCTGCTCCGGGGCGCGGTGACCGTGGGGTCCGGGGTCGGGTCCGCCCGGTGGTCGCCGCCGTTGTTGAGGACGACTCCGGCGACGATCCCGGCCACCGCCAGCACGGCGACCGCGATGCCGATGATCAGACCGGTCTTCGGTCGGGCCGGCCCGGGCGGCGGCGGGTAGCCCGGGCCCGGGTAGCCGTAACCGGGGCCGTAGCCGGGGCCCTGGGGCGGGTAACCGCCCTGGGCCGGGCCCGGGTAGCCGCCCTGGGCCTGGTAACCGCCCTGGGCCTGGGCCTGGGCCTGGTACGCGTCCTGGCCGGGGTAGCCGTAGGCGGGTGCCTGGTGGGCGTCCTGGCCCGGGTAGCCGTAGGTCGGGGCCGCCGGGCCGCCCGGGTAGCCGTAGCCGGGCTTCCGGTCGGACGGCGACCCGGTCTGGGTGGGGGCGTCGGCGAGCCCGCCCGCGACGCCGCCCTGGAGCGGTCGGACCTCGGCCGTCCAGGCGTTGCCGTCCCACCAGCGCTCGTGACCGGGGGTGCCGTCCGCACCCGGGACCGGGTACCACCCGGGAGGCGTCGAGTTGCTCACGGGCGTACGGTACCCGGCACGGCGGCGCTCCAGACAGGTCGGGACTGTCACGACTCTGCACCGCCCGGCGAACGGCCAACCTCCCTTGGCGGCAAGCCTGTTCGAACGGCCGGCGCGCGGGGCGGGGCGAGAGGGCGGCACGGGTGCGGGGCGAGAGGGCGGCGCAGGTGCGGGCGGGGCGGGGAGGGAAGGTGCGGGCATCACGGGCGCGGCTGCCCCGCCGCTCAGTCGGCCAGGCCGCGGGCCATCCAGATGTCGTCCACGTACCGGCCGTCGATCAGGAACTCCCCGGCCAGCGAGCCCTCGACGACGAAGCCGCAGCTCTCGTAGAGGTGGCGGGCCGGAGCGTTCCAGCCGAGCACCCGCAGGCTCATCTTGCGGGCGCCCTCGGCCCGGGCCGCCGCACAGGCCGCGTCGACCAGCCGGCGGCCGATGCCCCGGCCGCGGACGGTGCCGTCGACGGCCAGGCCCTGGATCTGCCGCACGTGCCGGTTGCTCGCCAGCCGGGTGGCCGGGACCTGCCGGATGTAACCGACGATCCGGCCGTCCAGCACGGCCAGCAGGTAGTGCTCGGGGGCGTGCCGCTCGTCGAAGAGCGGGTCCTCGACGGGCGGTTGCGGGGAGACGTCGGACAGGACGGACCAGGCCGCGTGGTTGAGGACGGCGAGTTCGCGCTCGTCCTCGCTCCGCGCCGTACGGATGATCAGATCGTCGTCAGGCATGCGCGTCATGCTAACGGCGCATGCGGAGGTGACGGCCGGTCGGGAACACCGCGGGAGCGCGCGGGAACTGCGAGGATGGGCGCATGCGCATCGCTGTCACGGGTTCCACGGGTTTGATCGGTTCGGCGCTCGTCCGCTCCCTGCTGGCGGACGGCCACGAGGTGGTCCGGCTGGTCCGGCACCGCTCGAAGACCGGCCCGCGGCCGGACGGCAGCACCGCGATCGGCTGGAACCCGCTGCTCGGCGAGGTCGAACGGGACGGACTGACCGGGGTCCAGGCCGTGGTGCACCTGGCCGGCGCCGGGGTCGGCGACCGCCGCTGGACGGACTCCTACAAGCGGGAGATCCGGGAGAGCCGGGTGTACGGCACCGAGACGCTGGCCGTCGCCCTGGCCGGGCTCAAGGAGCCGCCGCAGGTCCTCGTGAGCGCCTCCGCGGTCGGCTGGTACGGGCAGACCGGCGACCGGGTGATCGACGAGGACTCCCCCGCCGGCGACGACTTCCTGGCCGAGGTCTGCCGGGAGTGGGAGGACGCCGCCCGGCCGGCCGAGCGGGCCGGGATCCGGGTCGTCCACCCGCGCACCGGCATGGTGCTGTCAGCGGCCGGCGGGGCGGGCGGGAGGCTGTTCCCGCTGTTCAAGCTGGGTCTCGGCGGGCGGCTCGGCGACGGGCGGCAGTACTGGAGCTTCATCTCGCTGCACGACGAGGTGGCCGCACTGCGGTTCCTGATCGACCACGACGACCTCTCCGGCGCCTTCAACCTCACCGCGCCGAACCCGGCGACCAACGCCGAGCTGACCACCGCGCTGGGCCGGGCGCTGCGGCGGCCCACGCCGTTCCCGGTGCCGGAGGCGGTGCTCAAGGCGGTGCTGGGCGAGCTGGCGATCGAGGTGGTCGGCAGCCACCGGGTGGTGCCGCGACGGCTGCTGGACGCGGGCTTCCGCTTCACCCACCCGGACGTGTACTCGGCGGTGCTCGCCGCCATGTGACGGGTGCGCGGGGCGGCGTCAGGGGCACGCGCGGAGCGGGTGCCGCGCGACGGGACGGGCGCGGCCGGCGAGGCGGGTGCGCGGGTTGGTGCGGCTCCTGGGGCGGGTGCTGGGCGGCGGGCGCGCGGGGTGGCTGCGCGCGCCGGGAGGGTAGGCGGGCACGCGGGTCGCGCGAAGCCCGTACGTACTCCGACGACGGCATCCGCCCTGGCCAGCGGCATATGCCGAGCGGGGCCCGAGGGGGCCCGAGGAGGGGGCGCACGGGAGCACACGGTGGGCGCGTCGCACGCCCCCGGTGACCGTACGCGCCCACCGACCCCCGAACCCGGCCACTACGGCGCACTGTCCGTGACCACTCCCCCGCCCGGTGCCGCAGGACCCTCCCCGGCCTTCGGATCCGGCCCAATGCGCTTGTCTGATGCTCACACTGACTGGGCATCACCCTCCACGGACCGTGTCCCGGCACCCCGCTGCCTGCGTCGGCCGGAGCCCCGGGACCAGGGAGGGAGCACCCCAGTGCCCACGTACGACTTCACCCGCCGCGCCCGCCGGCCGTCCGACCCGGACGTCGTCGTGGTCGGCGCCGGACTCGCGGGCCTGGCCGCCGCCCGCGCGCTCACCGGCCACGGCCTCACCGTTCAGGTCCTGGAGACCACCGACCGGATCGGTGGCCGGATGGCCACCCGCGAGCAGGACGGATTCCGGCTCGACGACGGCAGTCACCTGTTGAACACCGCCTTCCCCGAGCTGCGCCGCACGCTCGACCTCGACCGCCTCGACCTGCGCCCGCTCGCGCCCGGCGTGCTGGTGCACAGCGCCGGCCGCCGGTACCGCGCCGGGGACCCCCAGCTCACCGTCGCCCGGCAGGCCGCCGCCCGGGCCCCGCTCGGCAGCCCGCTGGACAAGGCCCGGCTGGCGGGCCGGCTCGGCCGGCTCGCCGCCACCCCGGTCGGCCGGCTCCAGGCCCGTCCGGAGACCACCGCCGCCCGCGCACTGACCGGCCACGGCCTGGCCCAGCGCACCGTGGACGGCTTCCTGCGGCCGCTGCTCAGCGCCCTGCTCTCCGACCCGGCGCTCGGGACCAGCAGCCGGGTCGCCGACCTGGTGCTGCGCTCGTACGCGCGCGGGCGGCTCTGTCTGCCCGCCGCCGGGATCGCGGCGGTGCCGGCCCAACTGGCCGCCGCCCTCCCCGCCGGCACCGTCCGCACCCGGGTGCGGGTCACCTCGATCGCCGCGGACGGCGTGGAGACCGCCGCGCACGGGCGGATCGGCGCCCAGGCCGTCATCGTCGCCACCGACGCCCGCTCCGCCGCCGAACTGCTGCCCGGGCTGCGGCTACCGGACTTCCACCCCGTCACGACCTTCTACCACGCCGCCGACACCGCCCCGCTGGGCGAGGCCGTCCTGCTGCTCGACGGCGACCGGCCGAACGGGCACCCGCCGCTGGTCTCGCACTCACTGGTGCTCAGCGAGCTGCACCCGTCCTACGCCCCGGCCGGCCAGTCGCTGATCGCCACCACCGTGCTCGGGCGGCGCGCCTTCGACGTGGGCGGCCCGGCCGGTCTGGAGCCGGCCGTCCGGGCCCGGCTGGCCGAGCTGTACGGCGGCTCGACGTCGGGCTGGCAGTTCCTCGGCGTGCGGCACGTCCCGGACGCGCTGCCCGCGATGCCGCCGCCGCACAACCCCCGCCGCCCGGTGCGGCTGCTGGCCGGGCTGTACGTCGCCGGGGACCACCGGGACACCAGCACCGTGCAGGGCGCGCTGGTCTCCGGCCGGCGGGCGGCACAGGCGGTGCTGGGCGACCTCGGTGTCCCCGCCGACGCCCGGGAGGCGGAGGCGGCGGCCTGACGGCCGGGCCCGGCCCACGCCCGGCCCGGGCGCAGGCGCGGACACGGCGAGCGGCATCGGCGGGCTCCCCGGCCTCGGCGGGGCGCCGCGGCACCCTGCCGGAACGACGGGCACCGCGTGGCCGGTGCCCGTGTTCCTGCCGCCGTTCCCGGTCGTTCCCGGCCGTCCGCGGGCCGTTCCGCGCCGGTGACGGCCGCCGCGGAACGGCCGGAGGTCCGGGCCGGAGCCTGAGGGCCCGGGCCTCCGTACGCCGGGTGCGTGGGGGCGGACCCCCTCCGCCCTTCGGTCAGATCACCCCCGCCTGCCGGGCCGTCTCCTCGAAGGCGCGGGCCACCGGGCTGCCGCGGTAGGGGGTGAGGCGGCGGTGGAAGTCCCTGACGTACTCCAGCGAGCGGGCCGAGCGCATCTCCCCCGCCGCCCGCAGCGCGTCGGTGGCCATGGTGCAGGCCTCGTCGAGGTCCCCCATGCCGAGCCGGGCGGTGGCCAGCACCAGACGGCAGAAGATCCGGCTGCGGGCGTAGGCGGGCGAACGCAGCCGCAGCGACTTCTCGGCGTGCTGCGCGGCCGTCCGCCACTGCTGGAGGTCGCGGTAGCAGTGGGCGAACTCGTCGGAGAGCTGGGCCTCGTCGAAGTACCGCGCCCAGGAGGGCAGTTCGTCGCCCGTCCGGGCCGCCGCCAGGGAGCGCTCGGCGCGCACCAGGGCGGTGGTGCAGGACCGGACGTCGCCCAGCAGCCCGTGCCCGCGCGCCTCGGCGGCGTGCATCAGCGACTGGACGACCGGCGGCACGGCGGTGCCCACGCCCTGCTGGGCGACCCGGGCGAGCTGGACCGCCTCCCGGCCGTGGCCCAGGTGGACGGCCTGTTGGCTCATCGTCACCAGCACGTAGCCGCCGAGCGCGCGGTCCCCGGCGGCCTGGGAGAGGCGCAGCGCCTGGACGAAGTAGCGCTGGGCGAGGCCGTGCGCGGCGATGTCGAAGGACGTCCAGCCGGCCAGCCTGGTGAGGTCGGCGACCGCGCCGAACAGGGCCCGGCCGATCTGTTCCCCGTAGCGGCCGCGCAGCATCGGCTCGGCCTCGCTCTCCAGGTAGCGGACCAGCGCCTGGCGGGCGTGGCCGCCGCCGTAGGCGTGGTCGAGCGCGCGGAAGAGGTCGCCGACGGCGCGGATGGCGGCGATGTCGCCGCGGCCGACCCGCAGGGTGGGGCGGGACTCGCGGGCCGGGTCGGTGTACGGCGGTTCGACGGCGACCGGCGGCCGGCGGCTCTGGATCGGCACCCGGCCGATGGTGGGGGCGGTGCCGGTGGTCCCGGCCGTGCTGCGGGCGGTGGGGGCCCCGGGGACGCCGGGGGCGGGGCCGCGCGCCGGGCTCCCGGGGGACACGCCGGGCGCGCCCGGCGCCGGGGCGCCGGTGATGGCCGCGGAGGTGGCGCTGCCGGACGGCGGGCCGGCGGTGGCGTCCGAGCGGGTCAGGGTGGAGCCGTCCCGGGCGACCCGCTCGTCGGTGCGGCCGATCAGCCAGTCCCGGCTGGGGACGACCAGGCCGGCCGGGGTGAAGGCGATCCGGCGCAGCTCGGACTGCGGGCCGTTGTCCTTGCGCCACATGCTCGCCACGATGTCCACCGCCTCCTGCGGCGTCTCGGCGAACTCCAGGCCGGCGTAGACCGGGGCGCAGGCGTCCAGGCCGAGGTCCTGGGCGGTGAGGCGGCGGCCGAGGCGGCGGGTGAAGACCTCGGCGATCAGCGCCGGGGTGGCCCCGCGCGGCTGCTGGCCGCGCAGCCAGCGGGTGACCGAGGTCTTGTCGTAGCGCAGGTCCAGGCCGTGCTCCAGGCCGAGCTGGTCGACCCGGCGGGCGAGGCCCGCGTGCGAGAAGCCGGCCTCCTCGATCAGCGCCGCGAGCTGGCCGTTCTGCGGGGCCGGGCCGGAGTGGCCGGGGCCGCGGGGAGGGCCGGGCACGGGCGCGGCGGGGTTCTCGTGCCGGTCGGGTGTGGCCTGCACCGGCAGCCGCCGGTCGTCGGCGTCCGGGGCGTCGGCGGTCAGCGTGTCGGCGGTCAGGGCGTCGGGGGCGTCCGGAAGGGTCCGGCCGACCGTCCCTCGGTGCTGGCCGAGCGGGTCGAGCGGTCCGTACGCCGGGCTGTCGGTTGCAGGCCGTTGGGGCATGTCTGTCAACACCTCTCGGACGTCGCACCGGGCTTCACCAGCACTTCGGCGGCCCGGGGCGGCGCCCCCTGTCGGGAATCGGCGTGAATGTAGCGAGCATTCGGGCGCTATGGGTGGATCTGACCGAGCAATCCACCGAACGGGTGAAGCAACCGCGCCCATTTCGGGGAAGCGGGGCCATCTCGGGTTTGGTCGTCCGGGGTCGAACCACCGGCCGTTCCGGGGGCTTTCCCGAGGGCCTCTCCGAGGGTCGATCCGCCGTTCGGACCCCGCTCCGGTGTCATGGCGGACGGCACCACAGCCCAGCGGACTGCTGTGGCGTTCCGCCACATGGGAGCGGGGCCTCCGGATTCCTACCGTTCTCGGCCATGGACACCTCTACTGCCCGCCCGCTCGCCGGCCGCACGGCCATGGTCACCGGGGCCGCCTCGGGCATCGGCCGGGCCTGCGCCGAGGCCTTCGCCGGGGCCGGCGCCCGGGTCTACGTCGTCGACCTCGCGGCCGGCCCGGCCGAGGAACTCGCCGAGCGGATCGGCGGCCGCGCGATCGTCGCCGACCTCGCCGACCCCGGGGCCGTGGACGCCCTGCCGGACGACGCCGACATCGTCGTCAACAACGCCGGCCTCCAACACGTCGCGCCCGTGCACGAGTTCCCGCCCGACCGCTTCACGCTCATCCAGCGCGTCATGGTCGAGGCCCCGTTCCGCATCCTGCGCCGCACCCTGCCCCACATGTACGAGCAGGAGTGGGGCCGGGTCGTCAACGTCTCCTCCGTCCACGGCCTGCGCGCCAGCGCCTTCAAGTCCGCGTACGTCACCGCGAAGCACGCGCTGGAGGGCCTCAGCAAGACCGTCGCCCTGGAGGGCGCGCCGTACGGCGTCACCAGCAACTGCATCAACCCGGGCTACGTCCGGACTCCCCTGGTGGAGAAGCAGATCGCCGCCCAGGCGCTCGCCCACGGCATCCCCGAGGAGGAGGTGGTCGAGCGGATCATGCTCGACCGCACCGCCGTGAAGCGCCTCATCGAACCCGACGAGGTCGCCCAACTCGCCCTCTGGCTCTGCTCCCCCACCGCCTCCTACATCACCGGTGCCAGCCTCCCCGTCGACGGCGGCTGGACCGCCCACTGAGCGGGGAACGCCCAGCGGTCAGGCCTCCCCTCTCATAGGGCAGCACGGCACATTCGACCCCGGGACTGTGTGGGCCGTCCACATAGTCCCGGGGTCGGGCGCTTCCTACCTTGTGGCGACATCGTCTCCCCCCTGGTTCTGGAAGTGGTGGCCATGAGCACCTCCGCACGAGGTACGGCGGCGAGCAGTTCACTCCCGAGAGTGGTGGCTGCGAGCCTGATCGGCACGACCATCGAGTGGTACGACTACTTCTTGTACGGAACGGCGGCGGCGCTGGTGTTCGGGAAGCTGTTCTTCCCGCACAGCGATCCGCTGACCGGGACGCTGCTGTCCTTCCTGACCTACGCGATCGGGTTCGCGGCACGGCCGCTCGGGGCGCTGGTGTTCGGTCACTTCGGGGACCGGGTGGGACGGAAGAGGCTGCTGGTGGTGAGCCTGCTGCTGATGGGCGGGTCGACCACGGCGATCGGGCTGCTGCCGACGTACGACTCGATCGGGGCCGCGGCGCCGGTGCTGCTGACGGCGCTGCGGCTGGTGCAGGGCTTCGCGCTCGGCGGCGAGTGGGGTGGCGCCGTGCTGCTGGTGTCGGAGCACGGGGACCAGCGGCGGCGGGGGTTCTGGGCGTCCTGGCCGCAGGGCGGGGCGCCGGCCGGGAACCTGCTGGCGGCCGGGGTGCTGTCGCTGATGACGGCGGTGCAGTCGGACGCGGAGTTCCTGGCGTGGGGCTGGCGGGTGCCGTTCCTGCTGTCGGCGGTGCTGGTCGTGGTCGGCATGTGGATCCGGCTCGCGGTGGACGAGTCGCCGCTGTTCAAGCAGGCGCTGGCGGCGCAGCACAAGCGCCAGGAGGAGCGGAGCACGGCCGAACGGCTGCCGCTGGTGGAGGTGTTGCGCGACCACTGGCGGGAGGTGCTGGTGGCCATGGGCGCGCGGATGGCGGAGAACATCTCCTACTACGTGATGACCACGTTCGTGCTCACCTACGCCGTCACCCACGCCCACTTCTCCAAGCAGACCGCGCTGAACGCCGTCCTGATCGCCTCCGCTATCCAGTTCGCGCTGATCCCGCTGTTCGGCGCGCTGTCCGACCGGGTCGGACGCAGACCGGTGTACCTGGTGGGCGCGGTCGGGGTGGGCGCCTGGGCCTTCGTGTTCTTCGGGATGGTCGACACGAAGTCCTTCGGCTCGCTGGTCACCGCCGTGACCGTCGGCCTGGTCTTCCACAGCGCCATGTACGCGCCCCAGGCGGCCTTCTTCTCCGAGCTGTTCGCGACCCGGATGCGGTACTCGGGCGCCTCGATCGGCGCCCAGTTCTCCTCGGTGGCGGCCGGCGCCCCCGCGCCGCTGATCGCCACCGCGCTGCTCAAGGACTACGGCAGCTCCACGCCCATCGCGGTGTACGTCGCCATCGCGGCGGCGATCACCGTGCTGGCGGTGCTGTGCGGCCGGGAGACCAGGGGCCAGGACCTCATGGACGTCGAGGGACGGGACAACCGGGACGGTCGGGACGGTCGGGAGCCGGACACCGCCTCGGCCGAAAAGCCCGCCGTCGCCTGAGGAGCGAGCCGATACGATCACGGTTTCTCGGAACCGACGGAACCGACGCCGATTGGCAGCAAGCACCATGAACCACCCTCACGAAAGCGCCGCGCCCGCGCTGCGGCGGCTGCTCGACCTGCTCGCCTCCGGAGCCGCCACCGAGGACTTCGCCGACGTGCTGGCCGACGCCCGCCGCCGCGGGGCGCCGGCCGCCGTCCTCGCCGAGATCGACGACGCCACCTGGCAGGCCCTGCGCGTCCACCGCACCCTGCGTCAACACCGGCGGCGCGAAGCCGAGTTGACGGCCCTGTTCGACACCGCCGGGGACCTCGCCGCCTCCCGGGACCTGGACACCGTGCTCCAGGCGATCGTCCGCCGGGCCCGGATGCTGCTCGGCACCGACACGGCGTACCTGACCCTGCCGGACGAGGGTGCCGGCGACACCTACATGCGGGTCACCGACGGCTCGGTCTCCGTCCTGTTCCAGACCCTGCGGCTGAGCCTCGGGGACGGCCTGGGCGGGCTGGTCGCCCAGACCGCCCGCCCGTACGCCACCCCCGACTACCGCACCGACGAACGCTTCCACCACACCGGCACGATCGACGCCGGTGTGCTGGACGAGGGCCTGGTGGCGATCATCGGGGTGCCGCTGCTGCTCGGCGGTCAGGTCATCGGTGTCCTGTTCGCCGCCGACCGCACGCCGCGCGCCTTCTCCCCCGACGAGGTCGCGCTGCTCTGCTCGCTGGCCGCGCACGCCGCGATCGCCCTGGACACCGCCAAAGCGCTGGCCGACACCCGGGCCGCACTCGCCGAGCTGAACGCCGCCAACGAGCTGGTCCGGGCCCACTCCTCCGCCGTGCAGCGCGCCGAGCAGGCGCACGACCGGCTCACCGACCTGGTGCTGCGCGGCGCCGAGGTGCCGGACGTCGCCGCCGCCGTGGCAGCCCTGCTGGGCGGGGAGATAGCGGTCCTGGACGCCGAGGGCGAACCGCTGGCCGGACGCTCCGCACCCGCCGCCGAACTGGCCGAGGCGGTCGCCGCCTCCCGCGCCGAGGGCCGGTCCGTACGGCACGGCGAGCAGTGGGTCTGCGCGGTGCTGGCCGGACACGACGCGCTCGGCACCATGGTGCTGCGCGGCCGGCCCGACCTCGACGACGCCGACCGGCGGCTGTTCGAGCGGGCCAGCGTGGTCACCGCGCTGCTCCTGCTGCTGCGCCGCTCGGTCGCCGAGACCGAGAACCGGGTCCGCGGCGAACTGCTCACCGACCTGCTGACCGCCCCCGAGCGGGACCCGGGCGGGCTCACCGCGCGCGGCCGCCGGCTCGGCGTCGACCTCGCCCGGCCGCACCTGGTGCTGGTCGCGGAGCCCGCCGACGGGAAGGCCGATGACCGGGCACGGCTGGCCGGTGCGGCCCGGCGCTACCTGTTCGGATCCCGGGGCGTCAGTGCCGAGCACGCCGAGACGGTGGTGCTGCTGGCGCCCGTCGAGAGCGGCAGCACCGACGACCCCGAGGAGACCGCCCGGCAGGCCGCCGAACGCCTGGCCCGGCTGGCCGGGTTCCCGGTCACCGTCGGCGTCGGCCGGCCGTCCGCCGGGCCGTCCGCGCTGGCCGCGTCCTACGGCGAGGGCCTGCGCTGCCTCCGGGCGCTGCGGGTGCTCGGCCGCGCCGGGGAGGGCGCCTCGGCCCGGGCGCTCGGCTTCCTCGGCGTGCTGCTCGGCGACGGCCACGACGTGGACGGCTTCGTCGGCGCGACGCTCGGCCCGCTCCTGGCCTACGACGCCCGGCGCGGCACCGAGCTGGTCCGCACCCTGCGCGCCTACTTCGACTGCGGCGGCAGCCTGACCCGGGCCAAGGACGAGCTGCACGTCCACGTGAACACCGTGGTCCAGCGGCTGGACCGGGTCGAGGCGCTGCTCGGGCGGGACTGGAACCAGCCGGAGCGGTCGCTGGAGCTCCAGCTCGCGCTGCGGCTGCAGCTGCTCGCGGGCGGCTGAGCCCGAACAGGCCGACGGCTCGCCCGGGGAGGGCTGCCGCCCCCGGGCCGAACCGCTGCCCGGGGCGGGGCGACGGACCCCGACAGGACGGCCGGCCTCGGCAGGACCGCTGCTCATGGGCGGCCGAGGGGGTTCGGCCGGGCTGGGCGTACAGTGGCGAGGTTGGTCTCGAACGCCCGGCAAGGAGCGGCAACGGTGAGCGAGAACGTGCGTTTTGTTCGCATGGGCATAGGTGAGCGCACCGTGCCCTACCAGGAGGCCTGGGAGGAGCAGCAGCGGCTGCACGCGCTGCGGGTCGCGGACGAGATCCCCGACACCGTGCTGCTCCTGGAGCACCAGTCGGTGTACACCATGGGCAAGCGCACCAACCCCGCCGACCTGCCGCTGGACGGCACCCCGGTGGTCGAGGTCAACCGGGGCGGCGAGATCACCTGGCACGGCCCCGGCCAGCTGGTCGGCTACCCGATCGTCAAGCTGCCCGACCCGATCGACGTCATCGCCTACGTCCGCCGGCTGGAGGAGGCGCTGATCCGCACCGCCGGCGAGTTCGGCATCGGGTCCACCCGGGTCGAGGGCCGCAGCGGGGTCTGGGTGCTGGGCGAGTCCATCCCGGACGCCGTGGTGGATCCGGCGCAGGTGGTGGACATCGGCAAACTGACCCTGCGGATGGGCCTGCCGCTGGGCATCGACCCGCGCCTGGCCGGCCCCGAGTACGCGCCCTCCAACGCCGGCCAGCGCGGTGACGACCGCAAGCTCGCCGCGATCGGCGTGCGGGTCGCCCGCGGGGTGACCATGCACGGTTTCGCGCTCAACTGCGACCCGGACATGACCTGGTTCGACAAGATCGTGCCGTGCGGCATCCGGGACGCGGGCGTCGCCTCGCTCACCGGCGAGCTGCGGCGCGGACTGTCCGCCGCCGAGGCCGCGCCGGTGGTCGAACGGCACCTGGCGGACGTCCTCGCCGAGCTGCCGGAACCGGTCCTCGGCCGCTGACCCGCCGGGCAGCGCCGACGCACCTTCCGCCGACGGCCGCCGAAAGTCCCGGCGGCCGCTGGGAATCTACCGACCGGTAGCCATGTTGCCCTGCGATTGCAGGGCGGCAGGCCCGGCGAAGGCCGTACAACCACAGGCGTACCCTGGGGGTACCCCGTCTAGTTCTAGGAGTCGCACGTGTCCGCTGTCGCGCCCGACGGCAGGAAGCTGCTCCGCCTGGAGGTCCGCAACAGCGAGACCCCCATCGAGCGGAAGCCCGAGTGGATCAAGACCCGCGCGAAGATGGGCCCGGAGTACAACGCCCTCCAGTCGCTGGTGAAGAAGGAGGGGCTGCACACGGTCTGCCAGGAGGCCGGCTGCCCCAACATCTTCGAGTGCTGGGAGGACCGCGAGGCGACCTTCCTCATCGGCGGTGACCAGTGCACCCGCCGCTGCGACTTCTGCCAGATCGACACCGGCAAGCCCGCCGAGTTCGACCGCGACGAGCCGCGCCGGGTCGCCGAGTCCATCGTCACGATGGACCTCAACTACGCCACCATCACCGGCGTCGCCCGTGACGACCTTGAGGACGGTGGCGCCTGGCTGTACGCCGAGACCGTGCGCCAGGTGCACGCGATGACCGCCGCCCGCGAGGCCGGCCGCACCGGCGTCGAGCTGCTCATCCCCGACTTCAACGCGGTGCCCGAGCAGCTGGCCGAGGTCTTCTCCTCCCGCCCCGAGGTGCTCGCGCACAACGTCGAGACGGTGCCGCGGATCTTCAAGCGGATCCGCCCGGCGTTCCGCTACGAGCGCTCGCTGGACGTCATCACCCAGGCGCGTGCGGCCGGACTGGTGACCAAGTCCAACCTGATCCTGGGCATGGGCGAGACCCGCGAGGAGGTCAGCCAGGCGCTGGCCGACCTGGTCGGCGCCGGCTGCGAGCTGATCACCATCACCCAGTACCTGCGCCCCTCGCTGCGCCACCACCCGGTCGAGCGCTGGGTGAAGCCGCAGGAGTTCGTCGAGCTCCAGGAGGAGGCCGAGGAGCTGGGCTTCGCCGGCGTCATGTCGGGCCCGCTGGTGCGTTCGTCGTACCGGGCCGGCCGGCTGTACCGGCAGGCGCTGGAGCGGCGCGCGCAGGCCGCGGTCTGATCGCGGTCCGATCACGCGTGTAACGGCGGTCCGACGGCGGCCTCCCGGTCCACCGATCGGTTCGAGCCACGGGAAGGGCGGAGCTTCGGCTCCGCCCTTCCCGTTTTCACCACGCTTTGACTGGCTGGTCACGGACTGGTAACACGGGGTGGGGACTCTGGACGCCTGGTGAGCGTTCGATTCTTCTCAGCCACGAGAGGAGCTGTTCGGCATGCGGGTTCAGATGCGGATCCGGTCGGTGGGGGTGGCGCTGCGGTTCGCCGAGAGCGTCCTGCTCGCTCCCGGCCAGCGGCACGCGCGCCGCAACGCGTGGGCGGCGGTGTGCGAGAACCGCCGGTACGCGGCGGACCGCCGGCACGACGACGCGGCGGCCCGGACGGCACAGCCGCGGCCGGTCCGGCGGTAGTGCTCCGGCGATGACGCATCGGCATCGGCGGTAGTGCTCCGGCGGCAACGCACCGGCGTCGCCATCGGCGATAACGCTTCGACGTCGCAGGGCCCCCCGGCGTCGCTCTGTGCGACGGCGTGCGGGCACACGGGTCACGGTTGGGGCGAACGGGTACCCGGGCTTGGATATCCCCTACCCGTGCCACGTACCATGAGCGTTATGGCGAGGGAAACATCCGAGAACCCCGGGCGACTGAAGCAGATCCGCCTGGCGTACACCATGACCAAGAAGGTCGACACCAAGATCGGCCTGATCATCGCCGGCGTCGGCCTGCTGACCTTCGGCGTGTTCCTCGCCATCGGCTTCGCGATCGAGCATCCCGTCTACCTGGGCATCCTGGGCTTCATCGTGGCCGTGCTGGCCATGGCGATCGTCTTCGGGCGCCGGGCCGAGCGCGCCGCGTTCGGTCAGATGGAGGGGCAGCCGGGGGCAGTCGCCGCGGTGCTGAACAACATCCGGCGCGGCTGGAGCTCCAACAGCACCCCGGTGGCGGTCACCCGTAACCAGGACGCGGTCTACCGCGCCGTGGGCCGGGCCGGCATCGCGCTGATCGGGGAGGGCAACCCGAACCGGGTCCGCCAGCTGCTGGCCTCCGAGAAGAAGAAGATGGCCCGTGTGGTCGGCGACGTGCCGGTGCACGACATCGTGGTGGGCAACGGCGAGGGCGAGATCCCGCTGAAGAAGCTCCAGATCCACCTGATGCGCCTGCCCCGCGCCATCACCGCCGCCCAGGTCACCGAGACCAACGACCGCCTGCGCGCGCTGGGCGACCTGCTCTCCAAGGCGCCGATCCCCAAGGGTCCGATGCCGAAGGGCGCCCGGATGCCCAAGGGCGGCCAGGCCCGCTGATCCTCCCCCGCCCCTGACGACACGAGAACGGCCCCGCCGCGGAAGCTCCGCGGCGGGGCCGTTCCGACGTTCGTACGGCGTCGGGGCTGGATCCCGGCCTCGACCAGGGGCCGGGGCCGGGGGTCGGGGGCCGGATCTCGGCCGGATCCGGATCTCGGCCGGAGCTAGATCCGGACCTCGACGGTGCCGACCGCCTTGTCGTGCAGACCGCGGGTGTCGCGGTCCCAGACCAGCGGCGGCACCACCAGGCAGAGCAGCAGGGTGCGCAGCAGGACCTGCGGGATGGTCGCGCGGCGGCCGTCCAGCCGGACCACCCGGAGGCCGAACAGCCGCTTGCCGACCGTCGTGCCGGTGGTGGCCAGCAGCAGAGACGCGACCAGGAAGAACAGCGGGCTGGTCCACAGGTTGGCCTCGGCCTGGTCGCCGCGGGCGATCAGCCCGTACGAGATCAGGGCGACCAGCCAGCCGTCCACGAACAGGGCGCCGATCCGGCGCCCGGGGCCGGCGATCGAGCCGGGGCCCTCCTTGGGCAGCCCGAGGCGCTCGCCGCGGTGGCCGAAGTCGGCGCCCATCTTCTCGGCGGCCGCCCGGGGGCCGTCGATCCACGATCCCAACGCTTCTCTGGTGTCCACGAATCCACACTAACCGGGCTGACGGCGTGCGCCGCCACCGGCTCCCCTCCGGTCGGGACATCACCCCCGACCGGGTGAATCGTCGTTCCGGCGCCTTTCCAAGTGGTCCAGACCACTTGCGGGACGGCGCCCAGCCGGGCAGGGTGATTTGTACCGTCCCGTACATCTTTGCCAGCCGCCCGGCAGCCGTGGTTAACATCTAGGAAACGAGCGGGTCACCAAGTGGAAACGACCCATTCCTATGGTGAGCCCAATTCGCACGCCGAGGAGGATGGATGTTCAACAACGCCGCCGAAGTGAAGCAGTTCATCCAGGACAACGACGTGAAGTTCGTCGACGTCCGCTTCTGTGACCTGCCGGGCGTCCTGCAGCACTTCTCCGTACCTGCGGCGACCTTCGACCCGTCCGAGATCCTGATGTTCGACGGCTCGTCGATCCGCGGCTTCCAGGCCATCCACGAGTCCGACATGGCCCTGGTGCCGGACCTCGCCACGGCCCGCCTCGACCCCTTCCGGGCCGAGAAGCACCTCAACATCAACTTCTTCATCCAGGACCCGGTCACCGGCGAGGCGTACAGCCGCGACCCGCGCAACGTCGCCAGGAAGGCCGAGGCCTACCTCGCCTCCTCCGGCATCGCCGACACCGCGTTCTTCGGGCCCGAGGCCGAGTTCTACGTCTTCGACTCGGTCCGCTTCGACACCAGCGCCAACGCGTCCTTCTACCACATCGACTCGGAGGCCGGCGCCTGGAACAGCGGCGCCGCCGAGGGCGACGTACGCGGCTACAAGGTCAAGTACAAGGGCGGGTACTTCCCCGTCCCGCCCGTCGACCACTTCGCCGACCTGCGCGCCGAGATGTCGCTGGAGCTCGCCAAGGCCGGACTGGAGGTCGAGCGCCAGCACCACGAGGTCGGCACGGCCGGCCAGGCCGAGATCAACTACAAGTTCAACACCCTGCTGCACGCCGCCGACGACCTGATGCTGTTCAAGTACATCATCAAGAACGTCGCCTGGCGGAACGGCAAGACCGCCACCTTCATGCCGAAGCCGATCTTCGGCGACAACGGCTCGGGCATGCACGTCCAC
This sequence comes from Kitasatospora sp. NPDC054795, assembly GCF_053611565.1. Lineage (NCBI taxonomy): Bacteria > Bacillati > Actinomycetota > Actinomycetes > Kitasatosporales > Streptomycetaceae > Kitasatospora > Kitasatospora sp. NPDC054795. The sequence goes on along the minus strand of NZ_JBSHAP010000150.1, from coordinate 2,991 downwards.
CAGTCGCTGTGGAGCGAGGGCATCCCGCTCTTCTACGACGAGCAGGGCTACGCCGGGCTCTCCGACACCGCCCGCTACTACATCGGCGGGCTGCTGCGGCACGCCCCCTCGCTGCTGGCCTTCACCAACCCCTCGGTGAACTCCTACCACCGCCTGGTACCGGGCTTCGAGGCGCCGGTCAACCTCGTCTACTCGCAGCGCAACCGCTCGGCCGCGATCCGCATCCCGATCACCGGCTCCAACGCCAAGGCCAAGCGCATCGAGTTCCGCGCGCCGGACCCGGCCTCCAACCCCTACCTGGCCTTCGCCGCCATGCTGATGGCCGGCCTCGACGGCATCCGCAACAAGATCGAGCCGCTGGAGCCGGTCGACAAGGACCTCTACGAGCTGGCCCCCGAGGAGCACGCCAACGTCCCCCAGGTGCCCTCCTCCCTCCCCGCCGTCCTGGAGGCCCTGGAAGCCGACCACGAGTACCTCCTCGCCGGCAACGTCTTCACCCCGGACCTCATCGAGACCTGGATCGACTACAAGCGCACCAACGAGATCGCCCCGATCGCCCTGCGCCCCCACCCGCACGAGTTCGAGCTCTACTACGACCTGTAGAAGTGCCTCTGACCTGCGGAAACGCAGTTCGACCTCTCCTCGTTTCCGCAGGTCAGCACCTCGCTGACCTGCGGAAACGCTGCCCAGTCGCCTCGCATCACACGCTCTTGGGCTCGCGATGTGCAGACCGGCCCGGGTGGCGGGCGCCCTCTGGTCAGCGGACGCGCCTCCCAGCCGCGGCCGGTGTGACGAGGGTGAAGGCGGCGAGTCCCAGTAGGAGGGTCGCGGACCGCGGGGGCCACGGCGACTGGTGCAATCCTGCCCGCTCCTCGGTTTGCACCCCCGCGAGGGGGCCGGTGGCCGTGTCATATTCTTGGGTCCATGTCGAACCCTGACGGGCTGCTCGTCGACATCGCCGCGATGGTCGAGTCCGAGCACAGCAACCAGATGTCCCTGACCGTGGTAGTCCCCGGGGCGGTGATCACCGGCAGGCTTGCGCCGGTGACGCTGTGGTGGGAGCGGGTGGCGGAGGTGCTCCAGGCTTCGGAGCACCTGAAGCCGTTCGCCGCTCTCTTCGCGTCGCCCCCCGAGGGCCCGACAGCGCGGCCCACCCATCTGCATTTCCACCGGGCGAAGATCCTTCAGGGAGACTTCGGGCTGCCTCACACCGGCGGCATGTACCGCATCGCTATTGATGACGTCAGCAGTTGGACGGTCGGGGACCTCAGCTACTCCGACTCCTGATGACCGCGGCGGCCCGAGTGGCCGCCTCGGGCTCGGGCAGCGGGATCTGCGGGGCGAAGACGGTGCGCGTGTCCGGGCGGGGCGTGGGCGAGGTCGCGGCGTTCCTCGCCGGCGATGTCGCTGTCGCCTTCGACGCCGATGGCCCGGCCGAGGCCGTAGCGGTCGTGGGTGACTCGGTCGCCCACGGCGAACCGCTTCAGCGGCGCCTGGACCCGGGCTCTGAAGGAGCTGGCGGGCAGGGCCCGGCGGATTGCTGCTGACGGGCCCGTTCGGCGGGACGCAAAATTCGGGCGGGTCGGAATTCGAAGGGTGTCGTTCGCCGTCCGCGCCGGCGCCGGATGCGGTTGACACGTGGGCTGGCCGGCGACCGGGGGAGCCTGTTCGACAGCTGCCCCGGTCCCGTCCGCATCGCATCTGCCAATGAACTGCCGAGGCGGACACGGCCTGCGGATGTGCCTTCAACATGCCTGACAGTGAAGCGTGTTGACACCATCGATAGCTCCTGAGGCGGTGGATCCGAGGGGAGGCGCCCGCGAAGCCGGGGTGAAATAATCCACCGCGGAATGCCGCGGCCTGCTAGAGTCGCCCTTAGTTGCAGTAGTGGTTCCCATGAACTTTGTGTGCGCCTGCTGGTGTATCGCAGGCGTATTTTTGTTTCCCGGCTCTTCCCCGGGTGGGTCATCATCGCGGCACTCGAAGCCCGCACGGTGCGGGCTTCGGACAGCCCCTTGAAGGAGATTTCTTTATGGCTAATGGCACTGTGAAGTGGTTCAACGCGGAAAAGGGCTTCGGCTTCATCGAGCAGGAGGGTGGCGGGCCTGACGTGTTCGCCCACTACTCGAACATCAACGCCAACGGCTTCCGTGAGCTGCTCGAGGGCCAGAAGGTCGAGTTCGACGTCACGCAGGGCCAGAAGGGCCCGCAGGCCGAGAACATTCGTCCGCTGTAGTTTTTCTGCCAAGGCACCCCACCTGGCAGCGAGGGGCCCGCACCGCGTACACGCTCGGTGCGGGCCCCTCGGCCTTGCGTCACGACGCATCTCCCCGGCCGTTCAGGCCCCCTGGCTCCGCCACCGGCGGCCATCCCCACGCGAGACGCCCAGCGCCGCGTCCGGATCGGCGCCCTGCCGTGAGACTTCACGGTTCGAGGTTCGTGCTCCCGCCCCTTCTCGGTGAGCGCCGACCGTAGGTGACGTGCCGCACGGTTCTACCGTCCACGCCCCGCCCGTCACACTTCTGGCCCGTTCCTTGCGAGCTCCGCCCGGCGCCCCCGCGCTGCGGAGCCTTCCTCGTGACGTGCCGCCCCGAGGAAGGTTTCCCGCATGAACCGCTCCAGTCGCTCCTCCTACCAGAGCTCCGACTCCCGTTCCGCCGCAGGCTCCCGCTCCGGCGCCTACAGGTCCCGCTCCGGCGGCAACTCCTTCTACGGCGACCGGCCTGCCGGCGGCCGGAGCTCCGCCGGCCGCAGTGCCCGTCAGGGCTCCTCCGCACAGGGCGAGTTCGCGATGCCGGTGAGCACCACCCCGCCGCTGCCGGCCGTCGAGTCCTTCGACGCACTGGACATGCCGAAAGCGCTGCTCGCCACTCTGACCCGCCAGGGCGTCACCTCCCCGTTCCCGATCCAGGCCGCGACACTGCCGAACTCGCTGGCCGGCCGTGACGTCCTCGGACGAGGCCGCACCGGCTCCGGCAAGACCATCGCGTT
>NZ_JBSHAP010000149.1:0-21770 GCF_053611565.1 Kitasatospora sp. NPDC054795 | reverse complement strand
GGGGGGGGTGGGGGGCGCCCGGCCGCGCCCGGGCCGCGGGGGGGGGGGGGGGTCCGGGGGGGCGCGGCCCCCCCCCCCCCCCGGGGGGGCCCCCGGCTCCCGGTCTCGGCGGACGAGGGGGCCTACTGGCACTTCTCGTCGATCTTGTACTGGAGCGCCCTCGGGTAGTCGTGCCGGCTGAGCCGGACGCGGGCCAGGATCGGCGCGTGGTTGATGTCGTTGCCGGGGTCGGCGATGTCCAGCAGGAGCGATTCGAGCTCGGCGTGGGTGGTGAGCTCGTACCCGTGCATCCGGTCCTTGTCCGTGCCGAAGACCTCGGCCAGCTTCTCGTACCGCCACGGGTGCAGCACGTTGTAGAAGTCGGCGCCGTCGGACGGCTTGTCCTTGTAGTAACAGGGGCTGACCAGCATCTGCTCGATGCCGTAGAAGCCCTCGTTGTCCAGGACGAAGACCACCGGCCGCAGGTGGTGGCGCACATGGGTGGACAGCTCCTGGCAGATCTCCTGGAACGAGCCGTCCCCGACGAACACCAGCGGCCGCTTCAGCGGCTTCTGCCGGCCCAGCGCCACGCCGGTGGCCGCGCCGACCGAGTAGCCGATGGACAGCCAGCTGTTCTGCGCCAGGAAGCCGGCCCGCTCGGTGATCCGCAGGTTCATCGAACCGATCAGCGCGAACGCCGCGTCCGAGACCACCGTGAACGGCGAGGGGGCCTGCGGGTCCCTACCGGTGGCCTGGTGCTCCAGGAAGTGGTTGACGTGCTCGAAGAAGCTGTCGTACGTCAGCTCCTCCGGGTATCGGTCGGTGCTCAGCGACTCCAGGAACTCGGCCGTGGTGGCCGGGACGTCCAGGCCCGCCGCGTGGGCCAGCGCGAAGTGGTCGGCCGGGAAGGTCTGTCCCTGCAGCGCCTTGCGCAACGCCGAGATGAACCGGCCGAGTTGGACCTCGGGGAAGTATGTGGCGCCGACGCTGACACCGCCGCGGGCCGCCACGATCCAGTCGTCGCCGATCGACTGCTCGCCACCGAGGTTCTTGGACGTGGACCAGGTCCCCAGGCCGATCCGGCACCCGGCGTTCTTGAAGGTCTCCCGGATCTCCGGCAGGCTCGCCTTGCCGTTGTAGACGCCGGCGAACAGGGGATGCCGTTCGGAGACCACGGACTTCGCGCCGACCGTGGTGCAGAACTGCATCCGGGTGGACTGCACGAACTCCGACAGCTCGGCCTCCAGTCGCTGGCGGACGAGTTCCTCGCCGGCCCAGACGATCGGCGTGCCGAACTTCCCGATCAGCTCCACCGCCGCCTTGACCGCCTTGGCCAGCATCTCCTCGTTCCGCTTGGTGAACGCGCGCTCGTGAGCGCGGAGTTCACCCTGCGGCGGCTCGCACGGCGCGTGCCAGAGGTCCTCCATCACCTCCAGGTAGACGGGCTTGCGCTCGGTCAGGCACGCGGTGATCGCGCTGTCGATCTGCCAGGGCGCGAGCCCCGGGTTGGAGAGCACCTGCGCGTCCACCGTGACCTGCCGGTAGACGTCCAGGTTGCTCTCCCGGCGCGGGCTCATGTGCGAGGTGAGCAGGCCGACCGCCTGCTGGTTGAGCCACTGTTCGTACGAGGGCGCCGCGTTGATCGCGATCAGCGGCACGTCCTCGACGTACGCGCCGCCGATGGTGTTGAGCAGGCTGAACGCGCCCACCCCGTAGGTCACCGCGACCGCACCGACGCCGACCTCGTCCTTGTCCGGGTCGGCGTCGGCGCCCCGCACCCGGGCGTACGCGTCCGCGGCGTAGCCGCCGCCCATCTCGGTCGGGGTGCCGATCCAGCGCACCGTGGTGGTGGACTGCATGATCGTCAGGAACGGGCCGAGGAAGTCGCCCGGCACCCCGAACAGGTACTGGATGCCCAACTGCTCCAGTCTGGTGGCCAGGTAACGGGCCACCGTCCATTCGTGCTCGCCGCTCATCTGCTCATCGCCTCCTGTCGACGCTCCCCGCGGACCCGCACCTCGGGCCGGATCTCCGGTTCCGCCGGGGGCGGTGGCGGTGGCGCCTCGTGGACGGCGATGGCCGCCCGCACGGCGGTCTCCACCGCGCCCTCGATCCAGGCGTGCTTGAGCGAGACGTGCTCGCCGGCGAAGTACACCGGGCCTTCCGGCTTGACCGCGTCGAGGTGGAAACTGGTCATCTGGTGCGGGGTGTACACCGCCGCCTCGCCGAACGCGTACGGGTCGCGCAGCCAGCTCTGGGTCTTCCCGTAGCCGGTGTAGAACACCTCGATCCGCCGGCCGTGCACCGACTGGAGGTTACGCAACGCGTAGACGTACCGCTCGTCGTCCTCCATGGAGTCCCAGCGCACCGCGTCGTCCGACCAGCTGTAGCCGGCCAGCACCACGCCGCCGCCGTCGCTGTCGGGCACCGGGTGCGAGGGGTAGTACATGAAGCGGTTCGGGTTGTCGGTGGTCGAGCCGCCGCCGAAGCAGTTGGTGGCCGGGCGCACGCTCGCCCGGAGCAGCGGGGTGTGCTGGTAGGCCTCCCGCTGGCCCTGGCTGATCCGGCGCTCGTCCACGCTCGCGTGCGCGCCGAGCAGCACCTCCGGCAGGTTGCGCGGGGGCCGGTGGCCGTTGTGGGCGGCGGCCCTGGCCGCCTCGGCGTCCTCCTCGCCGGCCCGCTGGTAGTACTCGTACAGGCCGGGTGCGATGGAGTCGAGCTCGACCTTCCAGTCCGCCTCGGTGAACTCCCACCAGCGGCGGGAGAACTCCAGCAGCACCTTGGTGGCCTGGTCGTAGTGGGTTTCGATGATCGCCCGGCGCTTCTTGTACGAGAACGGGGGCGTCACCTGGACGAACCGCAGGGCGGAGAACGGGACCGTCACGATCGCGAAGTCGCCCGTCCAGACGGTGGGTTCGGCCTCCGGGTCGTGCTCGGGAACGGTCATGACGGCGACCTGCGGCCCGTTCGGGCCGACGCTCCGGGCGCCCCCGCCGTCCCGGCGCGTGTCCCAGTACTCCATTCGGATCATCCGCTCGCCCATCCGCAGCTCCGTCCGGAGCTCCTCGGCGAGCGCGTGGGGCAGGTTCCAGCTGCCGCCCTCGATCTCCCAGTAGGTGGCCGTGGGATTGATGTCGCTGCGGCCCAGGAAGGTGTGGAAGAAGGACAGGTGCAGCCGCGAGGTCATGTTCTCGATCGTGCCGATCGCCTCGATGGCCTCGTCGCTGAAGCCCGCGTACTCGCGCAGGAAGCGGCCCATCGAGTAGCCGTCGAAGTCGTGGATCACCCGGGCCCAGCCGTCCAGCCACTCGGCGAACGGCTTGTTCTCACGCTGGCCGTCCTTGGACACCGAGTAGTAGTCGCGGACCGGATCGAGTGCCTGGTTGACCATGTCGGCGGCGGTGATCCGCACCTCGTCGCCGGTGAGGTGGAAGCCCTCGTTGACGCTGCTCGGGTCGGCGGTGTACTCGCTGCGCCGGGCCTGGATCCGGTTGGCGCGGATCCACGAGTTGAAGCGCTTGGCCGGTTCGCGGAAGTCCGGGCTGTCCGCGCCGTACGTCCACACCTTCCCGGGTTCGAAGGACTCGTAGACCACCGGTGGCACGGGCGCGTTCTGGTTGCCGGTGTCCGGATCGACGTCGACGTTGAAGAAGAGCTGCCGCTGCAGGCCGAGGCTGTCGACCAGGGCCAGGGTGAGCGGGTGGAAGCTGGGCAGCCGCATCGCCCCGGCCTCGGCGTACTGCTCCGGGTCGTAGAACGGGCCGTCCTCCTCGTCGTCGGTGGAGCGGAAGGTCTTGATCCGCCCGCCCACCCGGTTGGCGTTGGCCTCCAGGATGGTGACGTTGTGTCCGGCGTCCTTGAGCAGCTTCCCGGCGACCAGGCCGGCGATGCCCGCGCCGACGATCAGTACGTCCTTGGGCTCGTCCGTCTCCGGGATGCCGTCCTTGATCAGGACGTCGAGGTAGCGCAGCTTCAGGTCCTTGTCGTCCGGACCGACCAGCAGCAGTTCGCGCGCCAGCTGCCGGCAGGTCTGCCGACGGGCGCGTTCGTCGGCGGCGCCTGTGATGACGGGGTTTTCCATGGTGTCTCCTCGGAGCGCTCGGGGGTCAGGAGCCGACCGGCTTGTTGGGTAGGTCCTTGCCCTCGGCGAGTAGGCGCAGCGTGCTGATCGAGGGGGTGAAGGCGTAGGGCGCGCCCCCCTGGGTGTCGGTGTTCGTGCGCGGCTTCGGTCGGGGTAGCTGCTCGACGGACGATACGGAGGTGGGACGGGTGGGGGCTGTGGTCATGGGTCGGGCTCCTCGCGCTGGGGGTGCGAGACAGGCAGTGTCGATCACAAAGTGCGAGAGTCTCGCTACTCAACGTAGCTTTGTTGTCGAGAGTCCTGTCAACCGGAGGTCAGCCTCTCGGTGGGGTCGCACAGCGTCACCGGGCGCCGCGCTTCCGTACGGGTATGCGCGGTCGAGTGAGAGGTGGCACGGGCCTGCGGAAGCGGTTTGTGGCGGGTCCGGCAGGGCTGGTCGTGGCGACGGTGGCGTCCTCGGCGTGCGGCGGGCCGACCGGGTGGTCCTCGTCGCTCCCGGCTGCAAGGACAGGGTGTTCGACGGGTCGAAGGGTTCAGTCAACGCTTTGGCCTAGTCCACGTCGACTTCGAGACCCAGCGCCGCACCCCCAGGGCCTCCTACGCCTGGTACCGCGACATGGTTGCCGCCCACAGGGATGCGCTTCCAAGGTAGTTGGCCTCCGACCGCTGCGGGATATACGGCTGTTTGGCAATGGTCGAGAGGCCACCGGCCACCTGGATGCTGCGGTCTGTATCAGCTGCTGCACAAACACACAGGGTGTCCGATGAGTGCGCAGCCCGTCGTTACAGCCCGTCGTTAGTGGTTCAACTGTCGACCGGTTGCGTACGGTCCAGGGTGTGAAGCGTCGGACGACACCCTTCGCCGGTTGGGCGAGGATTCCTGGAGATCGGTGTCGGGAGCAGCCCTACCAGGCCACTTGGCCAGGTAGGGCTGCGGCAGGCACGCTCATGCCACGTACGGGATCGAGTACTGAGCGGGCAGTGGCTTGCCACCGCCCGCTCAGTACTCAATCGCGAATGTTGCGGATGTGGACGGCGATCTGTCGCCCGTTCTCGTCGCAAGTGACAGTGATTCCTTCTTGGAGGTCATCGAGGTGCCCCGGTCGGCGTGCACGGTCTCGGGGGCGATGCCGTTGCGCGCGATGGTCTCGCGGATCAACTCCTCTGCTCGCTCGGCCGATTCGGCCGCCTCGACGGTGTGGCCGGCGATGTAGCGGTTGAAGATGTCGATGATGACGTAGGCGTGGTACCAGATGCCCTTCCTGGGGCCGGCTGCTTTGGTGATGTCCCAGGTGAAGATCTGGGAGGGGCCGTCGGCGACCAGTTCGGGCACCGTCCTGGCCGGGTGGGTGGCCTGGCGGCGGCGCTCACCGGACTGCCCGCGCTCACGCAGGATCCGGTACATCGTGGAGACCGAGCAGTGGTAGCGCCCGCTATCCAGCTCGCGGGCCCAGATCTGTGCGGGTGGCAGTTCGGCGTACTCGGGGCTGTTCATCAACTCCAGTACCGCATCTCGCTCTTCGGTCTTGAGGGCCGACGGCTGGACCTGCGGGGACCTGGGCCCGCGCGGGGGCGGTGGCTTCAGCCTGTGGTAGTGGGTGGCCCGGGAGCGGCCGGTCGGCCGGCACGCGGCGGTGGTGCCCGGCGCGTGTTCGACGGCGGTGAAGGCTTCGTCCACGACGGGGTCGGCGGCGTGCGTCAGTCCGCGCTCTCGGAGATCTCTTCCAAGAGCGCCGACGCTTTTCCCGGGACCTCCAGTGCGGCCTTGTTCCGCACGAGTTCCTTTTCCAGCCGTTCCACCTGTCGGTGCAGCTTCTCGTTCTCGGCCTCGGCGGCGGACTTCTTCGGACGGGCCGGGCTCGTGCGGTGGTCGACCAGGTTCTCCAGGGCCCCGGCATCGCGCGCGGCCCGCCACTCGGTGACGTGCGAGTGGTAAAGGCGCTCGCGGCGCAGGACCGCGCCCTTCTCGCCCTCGGGCGCGGCGTCGTACTCGGCGACGATCCGCAGCTTGTACTCGGGGCTGAACGTGCGGCGCTTCGGCCTGGGAGCCGGGTCGGCTGCGGACGGATTGGTGCTGGTCATCAAGGGTGGAACTCCTACTCGGGCCCTCTCAGGCCAACCCGACAAAGCGGGATGTCTCACCCAAGGCTGACAGAGAGGGTTTCCCGACGTGATCTCGTACTCCTGCTCCGCGCCTTCGCCGTCGAAACACAGGGTCACCACGCGGCCGGGACTGACGACGTCAGCCGGTGCGGTGCGGTCGCCGGTGAGGTGGTCCTTGAGAACGGCGGCACGGGCTTCCAGGTCGGCTTGCTGGTCCCGCTCGCGCCGGAGCTGATCTGCTCGTGTGCGCGGCCCGGCCCGATGGTCGGACGAGGCCTGTTGCTCCAGCCTCGTACGGATCTGCCCCAGCTCGTGGTCGATGCGCTGCCCACACGCCCTGCCGGCAACTCCTGTCGGGTCGTAGCCCGCGAGCCGGGGCAGGAATCTCGGGCGCGGTCGCCAGGCCCGCCATTGTGGGCGGCGGTACGGAGCCGGTCCGGTCCGAGGTTTGTTGGGCGGGGATGCGGAACGCTTTGGCCGGCGGGCGAGGGGGAATGTCATTGAATTGCGAGGTCGCGAGTGTGAACGTGATCGATGATGTGCGGGCCGCCCCTTTCCGTGGCCGACGGTCGGGTGCGGCGCCCGGTTGCCGGGCCCTCTCGTGCTCGGGGCGGGACCATGGGTGTATGGCGAAGGACACGGACTCCTCTCCCCGGCATCCGGGCCGGTCGGGCGTCCGCCGAAGGCGGCGGCATCCACGCCCGATCCCGACGGAGCCGTCGGTACGGCGTCTGCGGTCGGTGATGGGCATCCGCAGCGTCGCCGGCCAGATGTTCGTCCTGCAGGTGTTGATCGTGCTGTTGCTCGTGGCGGCGGCGGTCGTCGCGCTGCTGGTCGAGTCCCGTAGTGACCGGTTCGCGGCAGCGCGTGACCGCTCGCTCGCGGCGGCCGAGGCGTTCGCCCACAGCCCCGGCCTGGTGGCGACGATGCAGGGCCCCGATCCCAGCGCGGTGCTCCAGCCGTTGACCGAATCGGCCCGCAAGGCCGCCCAGGTCGACTTCATCGTGGTGACCGACCGGAACGGCATCCGGTTCACCCACCCCGAGCCGGAGCAGATCGGCAAGAAGTTCGTCGGCACCATCGGGCCGTCGCTGCAGGGCCGGGTCACCGTCGAGCAGGTACACGGCCCGCTCGGCCTGGAGTACCAGGTGGTGGTCCCGGTGGAGGACACCCGGGGTGCGGTCGTGGGCATCGTGTCGTCCGGGATGAAAGTCGCCAACGTGAGCAGCGCGATCGACCGGCAGCTGCCGGTCGTGCTGGGTGCCGGCGCCGTCGCGCTGGGCCTGGCCACGACCGGAACGGCGCTGGTGGGCAGGCGTCTCCTGCGGCAGACCCACGGCTTGGGGCCGGAAGAGATGACCCGGATGTACGAGCACCACGACGCGGTCCTGCACGCGGTGCGTGAGGGCGTGGCCATCGTCAGCGGCGACGGTCGGGTCCTGCTCGCCAACGACGAAGCGCGTCGGCTGCTCGACCTGCCCGCCGATGTGGAGGGGCGCGCCGTTGCCGACCTCGGCCTCGCCCCCCGTACGACCGGACTGCTGACCTCCGGCCGTGCTGTCACCGACGAGGTGATCCCCGTCGGCGACCGCCTGCTGGCTGTCAACAACCGCCCCACCGACAGCGGGGGAGGCCCGCCCGGGAGCGTCACCACCCTGCGCGACTCCACCGAGCTGCTCGCCCTCACAGGAAAGGCCGAGGTCGCCCGTAGCCGGCTCAGGCTCTTGTACGACGCGAGCGTAGCCATCGGAACCACCCTGGACGTCCGGCGCACCGCGGAGGAACTTGCCCAGATGGCCGCCCGGGAATTCTGCGACTACGCCACCGTCGACCTCGCCGAAGAGGTCCTGCGCGGCGAGGAACTGCGGACACTGACGGTCGGGGCCCCGGTCGTACTGCGGCGGGTGGCGGTCACGGGTGTCCGGGACGATTCGCCGCTGTACCCCCAGGGGGAGCTGGTCACGTGGGCCGGGAGCACCCCGCAGGCGGCGGGCGTCGTCAGTGGGCGTTCCGCGCTGGTCCCCGAGCTGGCGACCGATGCCGGATGGCGCAGGCAGGATGCCGAGCGCACGCAGGCGGTGCTGGAGTTCGGCCTCGCGTCGATGATCGCCGTTCCCCTGACGGCGCGGGGTGTGCTGACGGGCGTGGCCTGCTTCTGGCGCAGCCGGGACAGGGGTCCGTTCGAGGAGGACGACCTGTCCCTGGCTGAGGAGCTGGCCGCCCGAGCCGCCGTGTCCGTCGACAACGCCCGCCGCTTCACGCGCGAGCACACGATGGCAGTCACCCTGCAGCACAGCCTGTTGCCGCGCGCGTTGCCCGAACAGAGTGCCCTCGACCTCGACTATCGCTATCTGCCCGCCCAAGCAGGGGTCGGCGGCGACTGGTTCGACGTCATCCCGTTGTCGGGGACCCGTGTCGCGCTCGTCGTCGGCGACGTGGTCGGCCACGGACTGCACGCGGCCGCGACCATGGGCCGTCTGCGCACCGCGGTCCAGAACTTCTCCACCCTGGACCTGCCGCCGGACGAGATCCTCGGACACCTGGACGAAGTGGTCGCCCACATCGACCAGGAGACGGCCGCGGCCGAGGGACAGCTCTCGATCACCGGCGCCACCTGCGTCTACGCCGTCTACGACCCCACCACCGCGGCCTGTGTCCTGGCCCGGGCGGGTCATCCCCCGCCCGCCCTCGTCCACCCGGACGGCACCGTGGAGGTCCTCGGTCTCCCCGCCGGCCCGCCGCTCGGCCTGGGCGGGATGCCCTTCGAAGCCACGGAGGTGCGCCTGCCGCCGGGCAGCAGTCTGGTCCTCTACACCGACGGCCTCATCGAGGACCGCACCCGCGACATCGGCGTCGGCCTGGACGTCCTCAGCACTACCCTGGCCCACCCCGACCGGTCGCCGCAGGAGGTCTGCGACGCCGTGCTGTCGGCCCTGCTGCCCGCCCGGCAGACCGATGACATCGCCCTCCTCGTCGCCCGAACCCGCATGCTGGAGCCCGATCGGATCGCCGAGTGGGAGGTGAGCGCGACTCCTGCGGCCGTGTCCCAGGCCCGCGCCGACGCAGCCCGACAGCTCGCCGAGTGGGGCCTGGACGAGGCCGGCTTCGTCACCGAACTGCTGCTCAGTGAGCTGGTGACCAATGCCATCCGCTACGCGAGCGGACCGATCAAGGTGCGCCTGCTGTACGACCGCACGCTGATCTGCGAGGTCTCCGATTCCGGCAGCACCGCCCCCCACCTGCGCTACGCGGCCGCCGAGGACGAGGGAGGCCGTGGGCTGTTCCTCGTCGCCCGGCTCGCCGAACGCTGGGGTGTCCGCTACACGCCCGAGGGTAAGATCATCTGGGCCGAACAGTACCTGTAGCCAGGTCATGGTCGTCCGCGTCGCCGTGAAGGACGGACTGCCCGCCCGGACCGGACACCCAGCTGTCGTGCGTGCCGAGCAGCAGGTCGGTCGGGTACGAGGGGCTCCGGGCCCGGACGTGGTCCGGTCGGGTAGCGGGCCACCTGGTCGGCGCTGTCCATCGTTCGCGTACTGTGGTGCCCGACGGGGCCGGGAAGGGGAACGGTTGCGCAGGGTGCCGCCGGAGATGTTCCGGTTCACGACGGGGGAGAAGGCCGGACTCTACGGTGCGATCCTGCAGGCCTTCGGCGCGGCCAACGAGCGGTTGGAGACCGCGCTCGGGTTGGACGAAGTCCGCGCCCGGCTGCGGACGGTCGGCTGGCTCGACGCTGTCCACGACGACGATCTCCGCGAGGCACTGCAGAGCTTGAGGGAGTGGCAGCTGCTGGACGTCGTCCAGAACCACGCGGAGAACTACCGTACGGCTGAGGAGTACGAGCGCCGCAACCTCCAGTACTCGCTGACCCGGCGCGGTGAGGCCGCGTTCGCCGGGGTCGAGCACGCCCTGTCGGTGCTTGCATCGACGGGTGCGCTGCAGACGGCGGTGCTGGAGGCGATCACGGACCGGCTCGACGAGCTGTACGTGCTGCTGGGGGACGCCGCGTCGTCGGACCGCCGGGTCTTCACCACGTTGCAGGAGCTGGAGGGCCACCTGGAGGCGCTGCTGGCCAACACCAAGGCGTTCAACGGCGAGTTGCAGCGCCTGCTGCGTGCCGAGGGTGCGGACCTGGCGACCTTCCGGGAGGTCAAGGCGGCGACGGTGGCCTACCTCCAGGAGTTCCTCGTCAACCTCGACCAGCGGGGTCGGACAGTGGCCACCGCGGTGGAGCGGGTCGAACGGCACGGGGTCGGCCTGCTTCATGAGCGGGCGCTGCGGGGTGCCGAGTTGCCGCCGGTCGCCGACGGTGATCCCGCGCCGGCATGGCTGGAGCGGCGCCGGGCGCGCTGGGAGGGGCTGCGAGCCTGGTTCCGGCCGGTAGACGGGGCGCGACCTCGCGTGGAACAGCTGCATGACGTGGCGCGGCGGGCGATCGTGACGCTTCTCCAGGTCCTCGACCGGATCACCGAGTCACGGCGCCGCTCGTCCAGCGCCGTCCAGGACTTCCGGGAGCTGGCCCGCTGGTTCGCCGCGGCGCCCGGCGAGGACGACCTGCACCGCCTGTGGTCGGCCGCCTTCGGTCTCGGCCCGGCCCGCCACGCCCATCTCGCGCACCCCGATCCGGAGTCGGTGCCGCCGTCGGGAGGTTGGGCCGAGGCCCCGCCGGTGCAGGTGTCGGCCCTGCTGCGCACCAGCGGCCGTACCGAGAGGTTCACGCGCACCGGCAAGGTGCGCGACATCGGCGGCGTCAAGGCGGCCCGGGCCGAGCGGGCCCGGAAGGAGCGCGCCGAACTCGAAGCGGCCTGGGACGTCCTGGGCACCGACGGCCCGGTGCGGCTCTCCGGCTTCGGCATGCTGGACCACACTGTCTTCGAGCGGCTGCTCGACCTCCTCGGCCGGGCGCTGGCCGTACGTCCGGACGCCGACGGAGCGCGTCGGGCGGTCACCTCGGACGGCCGTGTCGAGATCGTGCTCCGAGCGCTTCCCGACGGCGGGCGGGCCGTCCTGAAGACCTCCTGCGGCCGACTGGAGGGGCCCGACCACTTGGTGGAGATCCGGAGCCCGGGCATCGCGCGGGCGGCCACCCCTGAGGGCACCGCATGAGCCGGCGGAGCGCGATCACCACCAGGCGGGGCGCATGAGCACCCTGGCCAACCAATTGGTCCTGGCCGAGCGGCAGGACGTCGCCCGAGGCATCCGACTGCTCCTCGGCCGGCCGCTGATCACCGAGCGCGGCGACTCGCCCTCCTTCGAAGTGATCCGCCGTCGGCAGGACCCGTTGACGAAGTGGTTCGACTACCACTGCGGCTGGCAGCTGGTGGTGGAGCCGCGTCTGGGGTACGCGCGCCTGCTCAAGCTCCGGGAGGTACCCGACGCCTCGCGCCCCGCCCGTCGGCTGCGGTCCGGCAAGGCCCCGTTCGACCGACGCCGTTACACGCTGCTGTGCGTCGTCGCGGCCGAGCTCCTTCCTGTCCCGGTGACGACGGTCGGCCTGCTCGCCGACCGGGTCGTGCAGGCCTGTGCCACCGACGAGGCGCTGCCGCCCTTCGACACGGCGAGCAGGTCCGAGCGGATGGCGTTCGTGGACGTGCTCAAGCTGTTGGAGGCCTACGGCGCGCTCCTCACCGTGGATGGTGTCACGGAGAGCTTCGCCGACTCGGCGAAGGCCAAGGTCCTCTACCGGGTGGATGCCACCGTACTGATGCGTCTCCTCGCCGCACCCGTCGGGCCGTCCCGGCTGGCCGTGCCGGCGGAGGACGTACCGCTGCGCTTCGAGGAACTCCTGCGGGGCACGGTGCGCGAGGCCCGGTACGGTGGCGCCGACGCCTCCGACGCGCAGCGCAACCTCCGACTGCGGCACTCGGTGCTGCGCCGGCTCTTCGACGACCCGGTCCTCCACCACGACGAACTCGGCGCCGACGAACTGGCCTACCTCACCTCGCCGACCGGGCGCCAGATCGTCCGGCGCGCCGCCGAGCAGGGCGGCTTCGTGCTGGAAGAACGGGCCGACGGCCTGCTGCTCGTGGACCCGGACGGGATCGCCACCGACAGCCGCTTCCCGGACGACTCCGCGACGGCCCGGGTAGCCGCCCTGCTCCTGCTGGAACCGTTGACGGCCGCTCCGGACGGGATGACACCGGAACAGCTCGCGGTCGAGGCGAACGAGCTCCTGCGGCGCTTCCCGCAGTGGGCGAAGAGCTACCAGTCGGAGGACGGCGCCCAGCGCCTTGCGGCTGACGCCGTTCGCATCCTCGGCGACTTCGGCCTGGCCCGCCGGATCGGCGACCGCACTCTCCCCAGGCCCGCGGCGTTCCGGTACCGGACCACCGCGTCCGACGGTCCCGCAGCCTGACCAGGAAAGACCCTCAGATGACCGTGACACAGCTCCCGCAGCGCTCCGCGCTCCCGACGGAGGCCGCAGCACTGCGGTGGCGGCCCTCCCGGGCCGGCATCCTCAACGTCTGGCGCTACTACGACGAGGTCTTCACCTTCCACGAGGGCCGACTGCTCCTGCGGGGGCAGAACGGCACCGGAAAGTCGAAGGCATTGGAGGTGCTCCTGCCCTTCCTGCTCGACGCCAGCCTGCGACCCAACCGGCTGTCCACCTTCGGCGGCTCCGAGCGCACCATGCACTGGAACCTGATGGGTGAGGGCGCCTCGGGCAAGACCCGTGTCGGGTACGTGTGGCTGGAGTTCGTCCGAGACGGCGGAGAGGACGACGGCGGTCCCGGCTGGTTCACCGGCGGCGCCAGGCTCCAGGCCAGTGTGCACACCACCGGTGTCACCGTCGACTACTTCACCACCGGCGCGCGGATCGACCGCCCCGGCGGTCTCTCCCTGGTCAACGACGCGGGCCAGCCGCTCACCCGGGCCGCGCTGGCCGAGGCCCTGCAAGGCCGGGGCGAGCTGCACGGATCACCGAGCGACTACCGCAGCACGGTCCGGAGCACGCTCTTCCCCGGGCTGAGCGAGCAGCGCTACGACGCCCTGATCACCGCGCTGCTCCAGCTCCGCACCCCCAAGCTCTCGGAGCGCCTGGATCCGTCGCTGCTCTCCTCCCTGCTCTCGCGGGCCCTGCCCCCGCTCGGGCAGGGCGAGATCACCGAACTGGCCGAGGGCTTCGAACGCCTCGACCGCCAGCGCGAACACCTGAAGGCCCTGGACGACGAGGTGGCCGCGGCCACCGCCGTCGCGAACCAGCAACGCGGCTACGCCCAGCGCGTCCTGCGCGCCGGGGCGGCGGCGCTCATCTCCGCGACGACCGAGATGGACAACCTCGCTCGCACCTCCAGGGAGAGCGGTGAGGCGCACGCGGACGCCGTTCGTGAGCGCGACGAGAACAGGCGGGCGCAGCAGGAGCTCGAACACGGACGGCAGGAGACCGAGGGCGCCATCGAGGGGCTGCTCGACTCCGAGGCCTACCGGCAGGGGCAGGAGCTCGACCAGCTCCGTCGCAGGACCGACCAGGCCGACCAGGCCGCCGCCCGGGCCCGCACCGCCGCCGACCGGAAGGTCCAGGCGGCCGACGAGGACGCCGGGCGTGCCGACGATGCGCGGCTGCGTTCCGAGCAGCGGGCCGAGCACACCCGGGCCGCTCGGGACGAGGCGCGCGGCGCGGCGCGGCGAGCAGCCATGGAGTCCGTCTGCGCCGAGGTGCAGACGGTGCTCGGCGCCGCACCGGGTCCATCCGGGGAGACAGAGGCGCAGGGGCGTACGGCGCGGCGCCTGCTGCGCGGTGCGGTCGTCTCGCGGCACCGTCAGATCGCCGAGGTCCGGGCCGCCGTAGAGCGTCATGAGCGTTCCCTCGCTGACCGGACGGCGGCGGAGCAGCACCTCGACTCGGCACGCGAACGGCTGGCCGGGGCGACCGCGAAGCGCGAGGGGAACGCCCACGCCTACGAGGTCGCCGTCGACGCCCAGGCTGCCCTGCTGCGCCGTTGGGCGGCGGAGGAGTGCGCGGAGCTGTCGATCGACGACATCGAGGAGCTCGCGTCCCGTGCCGCCGTCGAGACCGACGTCCTCGTGCTGGTCGAAGCCGCCGCCCGGGCGGCGGAGAGTTCCGTCACCGCGGAGGAGACGACCGCCCGCGCAGGCCGGGACGACGCCCGCGCCCGGCGTGACCGGGTCGTCGGGGAACTGGAACGCACCGCGACCGCGGTCGATCTCCCGCCGGTTCCACCACGAACCCGCACCGCCGACCGGTCGGTCCTGCCGGGGGCGCCGCTGTGGCGGTTGCTGGCCTTCCGGCCGGACGTGCCGCCCGCCGACCAGGCAGGCATCGAAGCGGCCCTGGAAGCGGCGGGCCTGCTCGACGCCTGGATGGTCCCTGACAGCGGACTCGTCGTCACCGGACACGACACCCTGGCCGACCCGGCAGGGGCCGTGCCGGCACCGGGCCCCTCGCTGCTCGACGTCCTTTCTCCCGAACCCGACGGCCCGGTGCCGCCGAGCCTGGTGCAGCGGCTGCTCGCAGGCATCGCGTACGGCCCCACGCTCCCGACGGGCCACCCGGCCGCCGTGGCGGCCGACGGAAGCTGGCGGCTGGCGACGGCGGTCGGCTCCTGGAACAAGGAGGAGTCCAGCCACATCGGCGCCGCGGCCCGGGAACGCGCCAGGCAGCGGCGGATGGCGGACCTCACCGCCGAACTGGCCGAGGCCGAAACCACCGTCACCGGTTACGAGACGCGGCTGCGTGCCCTCGCCGACCGCCGGGCGCGACTCGGCGCCGACCTCCGCTCCCGGCCGCACCACCGGGAAGTGGAGCAGGCCAAGCGCGTCTGGGAACGGTCCGAGTCCGACGTGGGCGCCCGCGAGGACGCCGTACGCGAGGCCGTCGAACGGCTCGCGCGCCAGGAGGACGCGGTCGCGGACGCGCTGCGTGCGCTCGCCGTCGCCTCGGCCGAGCACGCCCTGCCGACCGAACGTGCCGCTCTGGACACGACCGCCACGGCCGTCGACGCGCTGCGCGAACAGGCCGACATCTGGCTCGACACCCACCTGGCCTGGACAGCCGCCCAGCACGCCTGGAACTCCGCGCGCAGCCGCGCGGAGGCATCAGGGGGCGCGGCAGCCGAGAGCCTGGAGGAGGCCGAGACCGTCGAGGCCGCCGCCCGCGGGCTCCGATCCACGCTCCGGGCGGTCGAGAGCACCGTCGGCGAGGACTACCGCCAAGTGGCCGCCCGCATCAGTGACTTCCGGAATTCCCTCGACCGGATCCGCCGCGATATCGATTCCGGAACCCAAGCACTTCTCGCGCTCGAAGGCCGCATCGGTGCGCTGGGTGCCACCATGGCCCAGGACGAGGCCAAGCACGACAGGGCCGTGGCGGCCCGGAACGATGCAGCCCGCGGCTTCCGGCAGCTGTGCGTCCTCGGATTCCCCGAGGACGCGGGCCTCGGCCTCGTCCTCACCTCCGTGGACGGCACCCGCGCGACTCTCGAGGCGGCACGCGAGACCGCTGCGGCATGGCCCAACCTGCCGCACGGCACCAGGAACCTCGGCGACTCCCTGAACCGCCTCTCCGAGGCCGTCCACCGAGCCCGCCAGAGCCTCAGCAGCCGTGCCGACCTCGAACTCGAAGCCGAGGAGGACATCCACGTCCTCACCGCCACCATCGACGGCATCCGCGTCGGCGCGACCACCCTCCTCGCCATCCTCACCGCCGACCGTGACCGCAGCCAGGACGACATCACCGCCGCCGAACGGAGCCTCTTCGACCGAACTCTCACCGGCGACACCCGCCGCCACCTCGCTTCCCGGATCCGCCAGGCCGGTGAACTCGTCGAGCGGATGAACGGCCACCTCGAACGGGTCCGCACCGCCTCACGGGTGGCGGTCCGTCTGGTGTGGCAGACCCACCCCGACCTGCCCGCCGGCACCCGGACAGCCCGTGAACTGCTTCTCAAGGACCCGGCCCGGATCACCGAAGCCGACCGCGAGGCCCTGCACGCCTTCTTCCGGGGCCGCATCGAGGAGGCCAAAGCCCGTAACACGGCGGCGACTTGGGAAGAGCAGCTCGCGGAGGTCCTCGACTACACGGCCTGGCACCAGTTCGTCGTCAAGCTGGACCGCGCCAACGGCGCCGGGTGGCAGCTGCTCACCAAGAAGCTCCACGGCGCGCTGTCGGGCGGCGAGAAGGCCATCGCACTCCACCTGCCGCTCTTCGCCGCCGTGGCCGCCCACTACGAGGCAGTGCCGGAGTCCCCGCGGCTGATCCTGCTCGACGAGGTCTTCGTCGGCGTCGACACCGTCAACCGAGGGCAGGTCTTCGCCCTCCTCGCGGCGCTCGACCTCGACCTGGTGCTCACCTCCGACCACGAGTGGTGCACCTACCGGGAGCTCTCCGGGATCGCCGTCCACCAGCTGATCACCGGAGGCGACGGCGACGATGCCGTCACCAGCGCCCGCTTCACCTGGACGGGTGCCGACCTGCTGCCCGACGAAGCCGGCCTGGACGGCTCGGCATGACAGGCCGCCATCCCCTCGACCTCCCCGAACTCCGGCCCCTCTGGTCGGCCGTCCACGATCGCCTGTCGACCGGCCGCCCCGTCAGCCGGGTGCGGTCGGGACCGCTCGACGAAGCCGGCCGGGAGGCCCTGGCCGACCTCCTCGGACTGGACCGGCTCCCCGGCGCCGAACCGACGATCCCGCTCGCCGGACTTGATCGCGCCGTGCTGGAGGTCTGCGGCCGCACCGTCCGGGACGTGGTGGCCGCGATCCTCGGTCCGGTCCACGACCGGGCTGCCGAACGCGAACGCAAGACGGGCCAACGCGAAGCCTTGTGGGGGTGGCTGGCCGGCCATGACGTGGTCACCGCTCAGCCCGTTCTGCTGGAGTGGGTCGGCCACCTGCGGGCCAACGGCCTCGTGGACGGCTCACCCGACCGGACCCGAGGCCTGCTGACCGCCGCGCTGACCGTCCTTCACGCACTCCCAGCCGACGGCGAGCCACTACCGGTCCTCGCCGCCCGCCTCCTCGACGGCGACTCCCACGCCCTCGACGACGGGACACGGCTGTCCTCCCTCGTCCTGCGCGCACTGGCGGTGCTGTACGGCACCGACATGCCCGACACCGCCGAGGGACGACGCGCACTCTGGAGCCGAGCCGGCGTCGCTGACGACGAACTGTCCGCCACCGTTCTCGCCGTCGGTCTCCGCCCCGGGGGAGAAGGCCCGGTCGCCAGGATCTCCCGGATCTGTGCCGCATCGGGCCACCCCGTCAGCCTCACGCTCGCCCAACTGCGTTCACCCGGCGAACGCACCGGTCCCGCAGGACCGGTGCACATCACCGAGAATCCCAGCGTGCTCGCCCTGGCCCTACGGCGCTTCGGCCAGCACTGCCCGCCACTGGTCTGTACCTCCGGCTGGCCCAACACCGCTGTGATCCACCTGCTGCGCGGACTCGCCGACGACGGCGCATCCCTGCGCTACCACGGCGACTTCGACGGTGAGGGGATCCGCATCGCAGCTCACGTCATGGCCAAGACCGGAGCCGTTCCCTGGCGGATGGCAGCCGACGACTACCGGGCCGGTGCGTCCCGGGTTCCCGCGGGACCCGACCCGGGCCGCCTCACGCCCGCACCGTGGGACCGGGCGCTCGTCGGCTCCATCGCCGAACTGCGCACCGCGGTGGTCGAGGAGGTGGTCGCCGACCTTCTCCTCGACGACTTGGCAGAGTACCGTCACGGATGGAATGACAGGCTGTTCGACGGGCCGAGGGCTACCGCCAGCGCTTCGGCAAAGTCGTCCACGTCGACTCCGAGACGCAACACCGCACCCCGAAGGCCTCGTACGGCTGGTACCGCGACCTGACCGCCGCGCACCGGGCCCGGCGTTCGGGGTGGTCGGCTTCCGGTCGGTGCGAGTGGTTCAGTCGGGTTCTGGACGCGGTTCCACCGTCATGAGGAGGTTGTCGGGGTGGTTGGTGCTGGTCATGACGCCCCGGACCCGTGCTCCCGGGGCGGGCGTCAGCCGCCAGCGGCTCGCCACGGTCGCGGCCACGGTCAGCATCTCGGTGCGCGCGAAGGACTCCCCGATGCACAGGTGGTGGCCGGCGCCGAAGGGGACGAACGCGCCGCGCGGGGCGGGGGGCCGGTCGGGCAGCCAGCGGTCGGGGTCGAAGCGCAGGGGGTGGGGGAAGTGGCGGGGGTTCCGGTGGAGGACGAGGGCGCTGAAGATGAACTCGGTGCCTTCGCGGAAGCGGTAGCCGCCGAGTTCGACGTCGGTGATCGCACGGCGGATCGTGATGCCTCCGGGGTTGCGCATCCGAAGGGCCTCGTCGACGACGCGACGGGTGTGGCCGAGCCGGGGCAACTGGTCGGCGGTGAGGGGGAGTACGGCGTGGTCGTGCAGCTCCTGGTGGAGTCGTCGGTCGAGGTGCGGGTGCCGCCCCAGTTCGTGGAAGAGCCAGGCGAGCCCGCCGGCGGCGGTCTCGGTGCCGGCCACCAGCAGGGTGATGAGTTCGTCGTGGAGCTGGCTGTCGGTCATGGCCTCGCCGCTGTCGGCGTCCCGGGCCTGCAGGAGCATCGACAGCAGGTCCGGTCGCCCGCTCGTGCGGTCGGCGCGGTCGGCGCGGTCGGCGTGGATCAGGTGGTCGATGGCGCGGCGCAGCCGGTCGTGGGCGTCGGCGAGGCGGCGGTTGCCCGGCGTGGGGAGCCGGTGCCACAGGTTCGTGGGGTCCAGCACCCGGGTGTACATGCCGTGCAGGACGACGGGCATGGCGTGGCGGATCTCGGCGGCGGCGGAGGCGTCGAGGGAGGTGGAGAACAGCGTCGAGGTGACGATGGCGAGGGACAGCTCCAGCATCTGCCGGGTGACGTCGACCACCTGGCCGGGCCGCCAGGAGTCGGCGCGCTCGGCGGCCAGTCGCGCCATGGTGTCGACGTAGTGGGCGATCTGCTGGTGGTGGAACGCCGGTTGCACCAGGCGCCGTTGGCGGAGGTGGAAGGCCCCTTCGGAGGTGGCCAGTCCGTTCCCGAGGTAGGGGCGGAGCTTGTCGAAGGAGCGGCCCTTGGCGTAGTTCGCCGCTTCGGTGACCAGTACGCGGTGGACCAGGTCGGGGCCGGTCAGCACATAGCTGGGCTTCGGGCCGAGGTGGGCGGCCACGATCGGGTCGTAGGCGGTGAGGCTGTCGAGGAACTCCAGCGGACGCCGCCACAGTGCGAGCGCGTGGCCGATCAGCGGGAGCCGTCCGGGTGCGACGGGAGGGGCCGGTGGTCGGCTGGCGGTGGGCATCGTCGTTCCTCCGGTGAGGGGTCGGGACCCAGTCTGCGGTCCGGCGCACCACCTGCGCACCCTTCGCACCGGGGCGCGCTGGTGGACTTCGCGGCGCACGGAAGCGGATTCACACCTTGTCCGTACAACTTGATGCGTTCGTCTGCCGTACGGCGGCCGGTCATGAACGGGCCGCCGGTTGGTACCCCGCGCGCGCTGTCCTTGGGGGCGCCGTCCTCCACCCTCCTGACATGCTGAGGTCAATCCACCCATGGCAGAGCTGAATCGTCGTCGCTTCCTCCAACTCGCCGGTGCCACGGTCGCGTTCTCGTCGCTGTCGCAGAGCATCGCGCGCGCCGCGTCCATCGCCCCGCTGGGGAGCACCGGCACCCTCCAGGACGTCGAGCACATCGTCGTGCTGATGCAGGAGAACCGTTCGTTCGACCACTACTTCGGGGCGCTGAAGGGCGTCCGCGGCTTCGGCGACCCCCGCCCGGTCACCCTGCCGAGCGGCAGCTCGGTGTGGCACCAGACGGACGGCCTCAAGCGGGAGGTGCTGCCGTTCCGGCCCCAGGTCAGCGACCTCGGGATGCAGTTCGTCCAGGACCTCAACCACGACTGGGCCGGCGGCCACAAGGCCTTCAACAGCGGCAAGTACGACCAGTGGGTACCCGCCAAGACGGCCACCACGATGGCCTACCTGACCCGCCAGGACATCCCCTTCCACTACGCGCTCGCCGACGCGTTCACCATCTGCGACGCCTACCACTGCTCGTTCATCGGCTCCACCGACCCGAACCGCTACTACATGTGGACGGGCTGCACCGGCAACGGGGTCGCCGGCAACGGCCCGGTCCTCGGCAACCAGGAGGCCGGCTACAGCTGGACGACCTACCCCGAGCGGCTGGAGAAGGCCGGGATCTCCTGGAAGATCTACCAGGACGTCGGTGACGGACTGGACGCGGCCGGTTCGTGGGGCTGGATCGGCGACGCGTACCGCGGGAACTACGGCGACAACTCGCTGCTCTACTTCAACAACTACCGCAACGCCAAGCCGGGCGACCCGCTGTACGACAAGGCCCGCACCGGCACCAACGCCAAGGCGGGCGACGGCCTGTTCGACCACCTGCGGCGCGACGTGCAGGCCGGCACCCTGCCGAAGATCTCCTGGATCGCCGCCCCCGAGGCCTTCACCGAGCACCCCAACTGGCCCGCCAACTACGGCGCCTGGTACGTCTCCCAGGTGCTGGACGCGCTGACGTCCAACCCCGACGTGTGGGCCAGGACGGCGCTGTTCATCACCTACGACGAGAACGACGGCTTCTTCGACCACGTCGTGCCGCCGTTCCCGCCCTCCTCCGCCTCGCAGGGCCTGTCGACCGTGGCGACCGCCGCCGATTACTTCGGCGGCGGCATCGGCTACTCGGCCGGACCGTACGGGCTCGGCCAGCGGGTCCCGATGCTGGTCGTGTCGCCCTGGAGCACCGGCGGCTACAGCTGCTCGGAGACCTTCGACCACACCTCGATCATCCGCTTCATGGAGCGCCGCTTCGGCGTCCAGGAGCCCAACATCTCGCCCTGGCGGCGCGCCATCTGCGGCGACCTGACCTCCGCCTTCGACTTCACCGCGTCGAACACGGCCGCGACGGCGCTCCCCTCGACGGCCGGCTACGCCCCGGCGGACCGCAACCGCCACCCGGACTACGTGCCCACCCCGCCCGCCACCGGCACCATGCCGAAGCAGGAGGCGGGCGCGAAGCCCACCCGCCCGCTGGCGTACGCGCCGTACGTGGACGGGGCGGCCGACACCGCCGCGGGCAAGTACCGCCTCACCTTCAGCGCGGGCGCGGCGGCGGGCGCCCAGTTCCTGGTGACCTCGCCCAACCGCACCGACGGTCCGTGGACGTACACCACGGAGGCGGGCCGGACGATCGCGGACGCCTGGAACACCACGTACTCCAAGGGCGTCACGGACCTCACCGTGTTCGGCCCCAACGGCTTCCTGCGCCGCTTCCGCAACCCCGGCAAGACGGCCGGGCCCGAGGTCACCGCCCGCCACAACGCGACCACAGGGAACCTCGACCTCACCCTCACCAACGCGGGCGCCGCGGACGTCGTGCTGACCCTCACCAACGCCTACGGCGGCACGCCGCAGACCCTCACCGTCCGCCGGGGCGCGACCGTCACGTGCACCGTCGACCTGAGCGCCTGCCGCAACTGGTACGACGTGACCGTCACTTCGGGCGCGACCGCCGACTTCGTGCGCCGCCTCGCCGGCCACGTCGAGACCGGCGCCCCCGGCCTCTCCGACCCGGGTATCGTCACCTACTGACGGCACCGCGCACAGCGCCGCCCCGGGCACGTGGGTGCCCGGGGCGGCGCGGTGCCGGTCG
>NZ_JBSHAP010000148.1:0-21949 GCF_053611565.1 Kitasatospora sp. NPDC054795 | reverse complement strand
GGCCCGCCCCGGTCGCCCGGGTCGGGCCCTCCCGCGTACGTGCGGGACGTGCGGGTGCGGTTCAGGAGATGTGCAGCGTGGCGGCGCCGGTGGGCGTGGCCGACGCGGTCTCCGCGGGCGAGGCCGTCGGGGAGCCGGTCGGAGAGCCCGTCGGCGAGGGCGAGGCCGTCGGGGAGCCCGTGGGCGAGGAGGAGGCCGTCGGGGAGGCCGAGCCGGGCGGGGTGGGCAGCGTGTAGACGTTGTTCGGCGAGACGATCCGGGTGATCGCCCGTGCCAGGAACGTCGAGGGCTCCGAACCGTCGTGCGGGATGTCGGTGTTGAGCAGGATGGCCAGGCTGGCCTTGGCCTGCGGCAGATAGATCACCACGCTCTCGTACCCGGGCAGCGAGCCGTTGTGGCCGATCCACCCGTGGGTGGTGAACACCCCGAAGCCGTAGCCGAGGTCCGGGGTCGGCCCGACCGGCACGAACTTCAGCCGCTCCGCCTGGGTGGCGGGCTTGATCAGCGGCTCCCCGGTGGCCAGCACCTTCGACCAGGTCTGCAGGTCGGCGAGGCTGGAGATGACGGCGCCGGCCGCCCAGCCCCAGGACGGGTTCCAGGTGGTGGAGTCCTCGACCGCGCCGCTGGCCGTCTGGTTGGTGTAGCCGTGGGCGTGCGGGTCCGGGAAGGCCGCGTCGGTCGGCAGGCTGGTTTTGGAGAGCCCGGCCGGGGCGAACACCTGCTGGTTCAGGAAGTCCTGGAGCGGCTGCCCGCCGACTTTCTCGACCACCAGGCCGAGCAGGATCAGGTTGGTGTTGGAGTACTCGAACTGGGCGCCCGGGGCGAAGTTCGCCGGGTGCTTGAACGCGTACGCGAGGAGCTGGTCCGGGGTGAAGGGCCGGTTGGGGTCGTTGAAGAACACCTGCTGGAAGTCGGAGTCCAGGGTGTAGTTGAACAGGCCGCTGCGCATCTCGCCGAGCTGGCGCAGGGTGATGCCGTCGCCACCGGGCACGGTCGGGACGTACTTGGAGATCGGGTCGTCCAGGCCCAGCTTGCCCTGGTCCACGAGGCGCAGGATGCCGGTGGCGGTGAAGGTCTTGGACACGCTGCCGATGCGCATGTACATGTCGGCCGACATCGGCGCCCCGGAGTCCTTGTCCGCGACGCCGAAGGTGCGCTGGTAGCTGCCGTCGGGGGCGGTGTAGCCGACGATCACCCCGGGGATGGAGACCTCGCTCATCACCTGCTTGATCGCGGTGTCCAGCTGGTTCATGACGTCCTGGGTGAGCGGCACCACCGCGCCGGTGGCGCTGCCGGTCGGCGTGGCGGTGGGGCTCAGCGCGGCCGGCTCGGCGGTGACGGCCGGATCGGCCTGCCGCGCGGGCCCGGCGTCCCCGGAGCAGGCGGAGACGGCGAGCAGGCCGCTCAGCGCGAGGGCGGCGGAGGCCACCCGTACGGACCGGGGGACGGCCGGGCGCGGAGCGCGGGGGACCCGCACGGAGCGGGGAACGGCCGGTCGGGGCCGTCGGGTGTCGGTCATCGGCGCAGGCGCCTCTCTGGGGCGGACGGCCCCTTGGCGAAGGGTCCCGGAGCGCTGCCCGGGCAGGCCGGGGCGCTGCTCCACGGGCCGCGGGGGAGCGTCGCCACCGTAAGCACCGCCGCCGTACGGGCGCGCGCGGGTCGGTGCGGGGCTGGACCGAACGGGAGCGCGGTCAGCCGAGTGCCCCGTCCGGCTGGCGGCCCGGTGCCGCTCACCCCGGCCGGGCCACGCACGTTCCGCTGAGTCACCCGCCCCCGGCCGGCGTCCTGTCGGACGGCGTCACGGCGGCCGCCCCGCGCTCGGCCGGACGGGTGAGCACCGGCATGCCGCACCCGCCGTCGGCCGCCGCTCGGGCACGATCGTTCAGCCCAGCTGTGGCCGCCCTTAAGAATTCCTCGATGGACCGCACCCCCTCCGACCAGGCAGATTTCTGCCTGCCCGGAGCGCACCCGTCAGGGACGGCCGAACCGGGCTCCCTCGGCCTGCCCCCGCACCCGCAGGCCGTCCCACCCGCACGTCAGGAGCCGCCGTGAAGGCACTCGTCAAGCAGCAGGCCGAGCCCGGGCTCTGGCTGATGGACGTCCCCATGCCCGAGATCGGCCCCGGCGAGGTGCTGATCAAGGTACTGCGGACCGGCATCTGCGGCACCGACCTGCACATCCGCAAGTGGGACGGCTGGGCCCAGCAGACCATCAGGACCCCGCTGGTGCTGGGTCACGAGTTCGTCGGCGAGGTCGCCGAGCTCGGCGCCGGCGTCGCGGACATCGCGGTCGGCGACCTGGTCAGCGGCGAGGGCCACCTGGTCTGCGGCAAGTGCCGCAACTGCCTGGCCGGCCGCCGCCACCTGTGCCGCAACACCGTCGGCCTGGGCGTCAACCGTGACGGCGCCTTCGCCGAGTACGTGGCCCTGCCCGCCTCCAACGTCTGGGTGCACCGGGTTCCGGTCGACCTGGACGTGGCCGCGATCTTCGACCCGTTCGGCAACGCCGTGCACACCGCGCTGTCCTTCCCGCTGGTCGGCGAGGACGTGCTGGTCACCGGCGCCGGCCCGATCGGCATCATGGCCGCCGCCGTCGCCAAGCACGCCGGCGCCCGCAACGTGATGATCACCGACGTCTCCCCGTACCGCCTCGACCTGGCCCGCCAGGTCGGTGTGACGCTGGCGCTCGACGTCTCCGAGCACACCATCGAGGAGGGCCAGCAGAAGCTGGGCCTGCGCGAGGGCTTCGACGTCGGCCTGGAGATGTCCGGCCGCCCCGAGGCGATGCAGTCGATGATCGCCAACATGACCCACGGCGGGAAGATCGCCATGCTCGGCCTGCCCGCCGAGCAGTTCCCGGTGGACTGGGCGTCGATCGTCACCTCGATGATCACCATCAAGGGCATCTACGGCCGCGAGATGTTCGAGACCTGGTACGCGATGTCCGTGCTGCTGGAGGGCGGCCTGGACCTCAGCCCGGTGATCACCGGCCGCTACGCCGCGACCGACTTCGAGGCCGCCTTCGACGACGCCGCGGGCGGCAACTGCGGCAAGATCATCCTCGACTGGACCGCCTGAGCCCGCCCCAGCCCCGCCGAACTGCTCCCGCCGAACTGCTTAAGGAGACCGCAGTGTTCGACAACGTGCGTGCCGACGTCGCCGCCACCCTGGACGAGATCCGCGAGGCCGGCCTGTTCAAGCCCGAGCGGGTGATCGGAAGCCCGCAGAGCGCCGCCGTCACCGTGACCGGCGGCGGCCGCCCGGGCGAGGTGCTGAACTTCTGCGCCAACAACTACCTCGGCCTGGCCGACCACCCCGAGGTGCTCGCCGCGGCCAAGGACGCCCTGGACCGCTGGGGCTACGGGATGGCCTCGGTCCGCTTCATCTGCGGCACCCAGGACGTCCACAAGGAGCTGGAGGACCGCCTCTCGGCCTTCCTCGGCCAGGAGGACACGATCCTCTACTCCTCCTGCTTCGACGCCAACGGCGGTGTCTTCGAGACCCTGCTGGACGACCGCGACGCCGTCATCTCCGACGCGCTGAACCACGCCAGCATCATCGACGGCATCCGGCTCAGCAAGGCCCGCCGCCACCGCTACGCCAACCGTGACCTGGCCGACCTGGAGAAGCAGCTCCAGGACACCCAGGACGCCCGCCGCCGCCTGATCGTCACCGACGGCGTGTTCTCGATGGACGGCTACGTCGCCCCGCTGCGCGAGATCTGCGACCTGGCCGACCGCTACGACGCCATGGTCATGGTGGACGACTCGCACGCCGTCGGCTTCGTCGGCGCGGGCGGCCGGGGCACCCCGGAGCTGCACGGCGTGATGGACCGCGTGGACATCATCACCGGCACCCTCGGCAAGGCGCTCGGCGGCGCCTCCGGCGGCTACGTCGCCGCCCGCCGGGAGATCGTCGCCCTGCTGCGCCAGCGCTCCCGCCCGTACCTGTTCTCCAACTCGCTGGCCCCGGTGATCGCGGCCGCCTCGCTCAAGGTGCTCGACCTGGTCGAGAAGTCCAACGAGCTGCGCGAGCGGCTCGCGGCCAACACCGCGCTGTTCCGGACGCGGATGACCGAGGCCGGGTTCGAGATCCTGCCCGGCGACCACCCGATCGCCCCGGTGATGATCGGCGACGCGGCCGAGGCCGGCCGGCTCGCCGAACTGCTGCTGGAGCGCGGCGTGTACGTGATCGGCTTCTCCTACCCGGTGGTGCCGCACGGCCAGGCCCGGATCCGGGTGCAGCTGTCCGCGGCGCACTCCACCGAGGACGTCGAGCGCGCCGTCGCGGCCTTCGTGGACGCGCGCGCCGCCCTGGAGGGCTGACCTCCACCCAGGCTGCCCGTGGGCCGGACCGCTCGGAACCGGACCCGCCCCCCGGCGCCCCACCCCCCCCGGGGGGGGGGGCCCCCGCCGGGGCCCCCGCCCCGCCGTGTCTCTTCTGTCTCCTGCCCTTAACTACTTCGCCTTCGCCCGGTAGGCCCGCTTCTTCACCAGCGCGCCGCAGGTCTTCATCGAGCACCAGCGCCTCGCGCCCGCCCGGGACGTGTCCACGAACGGCGTTCCGCAGTCCGGGTTTCCGCAGATGCGGACGCGTGTCCGCTGCTCCGATCCGCAGAGTTCGATCAGGTCCCGCGCGACCATCGACAGCACCGCCGCCACGCCGTCCCCGTCCCACCGCACGGATCCGGCGTCGGCCGACAGGACGGGAACCGAAGTCGGTTCTGCAGCCGCCCCGTTGATCACCGCGACGTCCTCGTGATCAGCCACCGCCCCCTCCGCCAGTGCGACGCCGATCCGCTGGATCGCCTCGCGCAGCCGCCGCGCTCCCTCCAGCTCGGCCCCGCTGCAGCTCGGCGCCACCGCCGTGCAGCCGCTCTCCACGCCCCACCGGCTCAGGTCCTCCGGTCCGGCCAGCCGTTCCACCCGCACGTCCTTGCCGCGGTCGGCCAGTGTGCCGGCGAAGGCGAAGCACAGTCGTGCGTCGTCGAACCGGAAGTCGGTCCTGGCGCGCTGGCGCCCTTCTCGTCGGCTGTCCCCATCGCTCATGTCCACCACTCTATGCGGTTGACACGACTCCTCACCTCCGCATAGCTTCCAAGTCCACCGCTTCAATCGGTGGACATTTACCGAGGAGGTCGCGTCCATGCGCGCCGCAGTCATCGAAGAACTCCACAAGCCCCTCGTCGTCCGCGAGGTGCCCGACCCCGTCTGCCCGCCGGACGGCGCGATCGTGCGCGTCGGCGCCAACGGCATCTGCCGCACCGACTGGGCCCTGTGGGCCGGGGACTTCTGGACCGGAGGGCCGCAGGTCCAGCCCCCGTTCGTGCTCGGCCACGAGTTCGCCGGCACCGTCGTGGAGGTCGGCCGGGACGTCCGCGACTGGCGGGACGGCGACCGCGTCATCTTCCCGATGAACCCCGGCGAGGGGTCCTGCGAGATGTGCCGCAGCGGCAACCAGCACGTGTGCGAGCACGTGGACTCCCTCGTGCCCGGGGTGTCCTACTGGGGCGCCTTCGCCGAGTACGTCATGGTCCGCTTCGCCGACGTCAACCTGGTCCGGGTCCCCGACACCGTCGGCTTCGTCGATGTCGCCGCCCTCGCCTGCCGCTACATGACCGCCTTCCACGGCGTCGTCGACCAGGCCCGGGTGCGTGGCGGCGAATGGGTCGCGGTGTACGGGGCCGGCGGCGGCATGGGGCTGTCCACGGTGGAGATCGCGGCCGCGACCGGCGCCAACGTCATCGCGATCGACATCTCCGACGAGAAGCTGGAGGCCGCGCGCGCCCTCGGCGCCGTCCACACCGTCAACGCGGCCGTGGACGAGCCGACCGAAGCCGTCAGGACCCTCACCCGGGGCGGCGCCCACGTCTCCGTCGACGCCGTCGGGATCGCCGAGGCCTGCCGGAACTCCGTCCTCTCCCTGCGTACCCGCGGCCGCCACCTCCAACTCGGGCACACCACCGGCGCCGAGCGCGGCGACGTCCCGCTGCCGATCGACGTCATGATGGTCAAGGAGCTGGAGATCCTCGGCGCCTTCGGCATGCAGGGACAGCGGTTCGGCACGATGCTCAACATGATCGAGACCGGCCGCCTCAACCCCGGCAGGATCGTCACCCGCACCGTCGGCCTCCACGAGGCGGGCTCGGTGCTGGAGTCCCTGGAGACGTACGGGCCGACCGGTGTGGTCGTCATCGACGAGTTCCGGGGCTGAGCGGGCATGGCAACGGACACCACCGGGCCCGCCCCCCGCCTGCTGATGGACCCGGAACTGCGCCGGGCCCTCGACGGCGTCCCGATGACCCCCCACGGCGCCTTCGACCTCACCGACATCGCCGCGACCCGCGAAACCCTCCGCTCCTTCGCCGCGGCCGCCGCCGCCGCACCCGACGAGCCGTCCGTCACGGTGGAGGAGCACCGCGCCGTCCGGCCGGACGGCGGCCCGGACGTGCCGGTCCGCCTGCTGCGGCCCGCCACCGCGGCCGGCCCGCTGCCGGTGCTGCTCTGGTTCCACGGCGGCGGACAGGTGCTCGGCTTCGCCGCCCAGGACGACCCCTGGCTCAAGCAACTGGCCGCGCGGCTCGGCTGCGCCGTCGCCGCCGTCGACTACCGGCTCGCCCCCGAGACTCCCGCCCCCGGCGCCGCCGAGGACGGGTACACCGCCCATCGGTGGCTCGTCCGCGAAGCGACCGCCCTCGGCCTGGACGGCACCCGGATCGGCATCGCCGGCCAGAGCGGCGGCGGAGGGGTGGCGGCGGCCACCGCCCTGCTGGTCCGCGACCGCGGCGGCCCGGCGCCGCTGTTCCAGGCGCTGATGTACCCCATGCTCGACGATCGCGACCGGACCGCGTCCAGCCGTGAGATCACCGACATCGGCATCTGGGACCGCTCCACCAACCGCCTCGCCTGGCAGGCGGTCCTCGGCGACCGCGCCGGCACCGACGACGTCAGCCCGTACGCCGCCCCCGCCCGCGCGGAGGATCTCGGCGGGCTGCCGCCCACCTTCATCGCGGTCGGCGAACTGGACTGCTTCCGCGACGAGGACCTCGACTACGCCATGCGCCTGCGCGCCCACGGCGTCCCGGTCGAACTCCACCTGTACCCCGGCGCGTACCACGCCTTCGACCTGTTCGCCCCTGAGTCGCAGCTCGCGGAGAGCTTCCAGCACACCTGGACCGGCTACCTCGCCCGCCACCTCCGGGCCCCGACGCCGTAGCCCGCCCCGAGCCGCCGCCCCGGCCGCCCCGCACCCCCGCGTGCGGGGCGGCGGCCGCCCGTTCGCCCGGGGGTGGTCGGAGGCACCCCACCAGATGGTCTATAGTTTTCCTCATCACCCAGATGCGCGGGTGGCGGAATAGGCAGACGCGCTGGATTCAGGTTCCAGTGCCCGAAAGGGCGTGGGGGTTCAACTCCCCCCTCGCGCACAGCGAACGGCCGGTTGATCTTCGGATCGACCGGCCGTTTTGTCGTCCGGAACGTTGGTATGTGGGGTCGACGGACCCGGGTAACGTTCTTGTCGTGTTCTTCCAGACACCGATTTACGAGTGAGAGCGTGACGGGTTCCTGTCGACGTCCTTCGACGTCGCCGATCGTCCCCTACCGATGAATCCGTAGATCACTTCACATCATTGACCGGAGACCCTGACCGTGAGCAAGAACATCAACAACCCCGTGGGCATGGGTGGCGGCCAGCGCAAGAGGCTGTCTCGCGCCGAACGGCAGAACAACGGTCCGCACCGCAACCTCGACCGCCAGGGTGCGGCCGACCAGAAGGCGGAGCTGGTGCGAAGGATGCGCGACAAGACGGGCACGGCCGAAGGCGCCGCGCAGGCGGGCGACGACGCCGCACAGAGCTGACGCACCGCCGCCGCAGGGGGCACGGGGCAGGGCCCGGACCGCGACGCGCGGTCCGGGCCTCCTGCCAGTGAAGTCAGGTTGCCGTGGCCGACGAGCCGGTCGACGGCGCGTTCGACCGGGGGTCGCCATCGCTGGTGCGCCTCCTGCCTCGTCGGTGTCCCACACAAAGAACGGCCGGTCGACCTCGCGGTCGACCGGCCGTTTCGTCATTCCAGGATCCGGAACAGCGGCGGCCAGTCCCGGGGCCGCCCCGTACGTCCAGTGGTGCAGGGTTCGTCAGCCTTCGTCGCTAGTGGCGCCGGAGCCGGTGAACGAGCCGGTGACGCCGTTGTCGTCGGCCCAGATCCAGAAGTCGGCGTGCTCGACGCCGTCGGGGCCGACGTGGGACTCGACGGCCGCGAGGCCGGCGCCGTGCTCGTTGGCGGTGAAGAAGCCCTTGCCGTAGTTCGCGTCGATGCTGCCGTGGGCCGAGGCCAGGCCGGCGGCGCCGATCACGAGCGGGACGGTGAGGGCGCTGACGGCCAGGACACGCTTGAGGGCACGCATGATGGTCTCCTCCAGGGAGTACGGGGTAACAGTTGGCAGCGCCGGTCGGCCCTGCCAGAACCAGACAGCCATGCCCTGCCACCCCCCGCAATCGGCGCCGCAATCCGAACAGACCTAACGGTTCGTCAGACCCGCCGCTGCGACCTGCGGAAATGGCCGATCGGGTGATCGTATTGAGGGATCGTCCGGGCGGAGCAGGCGCAGGCCCGCCGACGGCGGACGGCCGTCCGGTCCGAGGACCGGCCGGCCGTCCGCCGTCGAACCGTCAGGACGGCCAGACGATCACGTGGGCCGCGACCGGCTCGCCGGACGCGTCGAGCGCGACGGCGTTCCCGGCGACCACCCCGGCGTCGTTGACGAACAGCGCCTGGGCGTACGGGCTGAGCGAGGACGGCGGGAGCGGCACGGCCGTCCCGTCGGGCCTCCACAGCAGGGCCGTGGTGTGGTTCCAGTCCGGGCCCTGCGCCTCGCCGACGGCGGTTCCCGCACCGTTGACCGCCATCGCCTCGCTCTGCCGGCCCGCCGGGCCGCCGAGCAGGGTCTGCGTACCGTCCGGGTTCCAGCGGGCGGCGAAGGCGGAGCGGTGGGCGTCGAACGTCGCCCCGACCACGGTGCCCGCGCTGTTGACAGCCCTCGTCCGACCGTAGCCGGCGTCGCGGACGGCGCCGCCGGGCGTCCACACCAGCACCCGGTCGAACTCCGTGCCTCCGGTGCGCCGCCCGTGACCGAGCACCACGCCGTCGTCGGTCATCCCGTCCACCCGGGCCCCGTCGAGGCCCGGCGGAAGCGGGAGCGCGGACACGGCGCCCGCCGGACTCCAGAGCACCGGAGTCTCCTGGGAGCGGCCGTCGCCGAGGCTCCGCTCGGAGGTGCCGGCGACGACGCCCGCGTTGGTGACCGCGGCGGTCGAGCCCGCGGTGTCGCCGGGCAGCAGCGGCAGATCCACCCTGGTGCCGTCGGCGTGCCACTTCAGGGGCTTGGACCGGTACGTGTCGTCGTACGAGCCGCCGGCCACCACGCCGGCGTCGTTGACCGCGGCCGCGCTGCCGCCGCGGACACCGGCAGGCAGGGCCAGCGCCGTGGCGGTCCCGTCCGGGGCCCAGCGGACCGGGTGGTTGTCGGACATCGTCCGGAAGGAGAGCCCGACCACGGTGCCCGTGCCGTTGAGCCCCACCGGGCGGCTGGACAGGTCGCCGGTCAGCGGCGCCAGGACGGTGTAGCCGAGATGGTCGGGATGCCAGCGGACGGCGCGCGGGGTGAACTGCCCGGAGACGTCCGAGTAGTACTCGCCGACGACGGCGCCGTCGCGGCTCAGGCCCCGCGCCAGGCTGTAGGCGGTGCCCGGCGGCTCGGGAAGGAACCGCGGGGCCGGCAGCGGGGCGGCCGTGGCGGCCGCCACGGCCGTGGGCACCGGGCCGAGCAGCAGGGCGACGGCCGCCGCGGCGGCGGCCGGGGCGGCTCTGCGAAGGGTGGGGGAACCAGCCATCCGGAAACTCCTGTCGTGTCAACGATCAAGTGGATCAAGAGAGTTGATGCTCCGTCGGAGTCGGGTCGGTCGGGTTCCTGGTCCGACGGCCAAGTCTCATCCACGGTCGGTTCGTTGGCAGGGCGATCGCCGAATCGGCCGGAATCGCACCCCTTTTGGGCGTGTCCGCGGGGTGGCGGCGGAGCGGTTCCGAACGGTTTGGGGCGGTCTCGTGCGATGTCGGACGGCTGTGGCGGGTGCCCGGCGGCGGGTGTCCGGGCGGCCGTCCCGGCGCGCTTTGCCGGTTGGGGGTGCGGTGGGCGGCGGGTGCGCCGGGGGTGGCGGAGGCGCGCTGTGCCCCGCCCTCCTCGGCGCGCGGGTTGCGCTACCGGGCGGCGACCGGCGGGCCGTCGTCGCCCTCGGTGCCGCCGCCACCGGGCCGACCGTCCCGGCCGGACGCGCCGCCGCCGGGGCCCCGGGCGTACACGGTGAAGGAGGTCAGGCCGGCGGGCAGCGCCCAGGCCCCGGCGCTCCGGACGGACACCTTGTAGCGGTGCGGGCCGTCGTCCCGCTGGACGGGTGCGGCCTGGGCGGCCGTCGCGGCCAGTGCCGCGAGGGTGGAAGCGGTCGCCAAAAGGCCTTGTCGGAAGAGCTTTTGATTGATCGTCATTCATGCGATGGTCTGGAACTCCGGCGGCCTGGCGGCGGCTTCGACCCGTATTCACGCGAACGGGTGGTCGCGATCCGGCCGAGTTCGCGGAGGCCCCGCAGCCCCCCCGACAACCCCTCGCAGGCCCCCCGCCGACCCCCACCGGCGACCGCCGATGTGCCGTCGACGGGTCGCCGGGGGAGGCCGCCGGAGCTCCTCCCTCGATCGGGGGAGGGCGGGGGCGAGGAGGCCGGTGATACTGGCGAACATGATCAAGGGAATGCGGTTGCTGCTGCGCAGGTCGACGTACACGGGGGTGCTGTTCGCGGTACTCGGAGCGCTGGCCGGGCTGCCGGTGGCGATGGTGGCGCTCGGGATGACGCTCGGGCTGTCCGGGCGGCCGGACGCGGTCTGGCCGGCGCTGCCGCTGTGGGTGGTGCTGCTCGCGGTGGCCGGGCTGCCCCGAGTGGTGCGCCGGGTGCTGGCGGCGGGCGCGCGGCGACTGCTGGGCGTCGCGGTGCCCGCCCCGGTGAAGGGGGCCGCGGCGGAGCGCTGGCGGACGCCGGCGTTCGTGGTGGCGCACGTGGCGCTGGGGTGGACGGTGCTGATCGGCGGCAGCACGTTCCTCGTGATGGCTATGACGCTGCCGGGACGATGGGTGGAGGGCTCGGCCCGGATCAGCCTCTTCGGCTGGGGCGCGGACGTGGCCGGCGTCTGGTCGTGGGTCATCGGCGCGCTCAGCCTGGTCCTCGCGGCGGTGCTGCTCGCCGGGGCGTCGGGGGCACTGCGGTGGCTGGCGCCGCGGCTGCTCGGACCCTCGCCCGCCGAGCGGCTCGCCCTGGCCGCCGAGCGGGAGCGGCTGCTGGCCGAACGCAACCGGCTGGCCCACGAGTTGCACGACTCCATCGGACACACCCTGACCGCCGCCACCATCCAGGCGGCCGTCGCGGGCGAGGTGCTCGCCGACGACCCGGCGGCGGCGCGGGCCGCCATGCGCAGCATCGAGGAATCGACCCGGGCCGCGCTGGAGGACCTCGACTACGTGCTCGGCGCACTGCGCGAGGAGCAGACCGGCACTGCCCCGACCCGCACCCTCGCCGACCTGCCCGAGCTGATCGACCGGCTGCGGCACGCGGGCGCCGTCGTGGCGCCGCGGACCACGGGGGACCTGGCGCAGGTGCAGGGCACCCTCTCCCGGGCCGCCTACCGGATCGTCCAGGAAGGGCTGACCAACGCGCTGCGGCACGGCAACGGCGGGCCGATCGAGCTGCGGGTGACGGCGGGACCGGAGCACCTGGAGCTGACCGTGGTCAACGCGGTGGCGGGCGCGGCCGGCGGACCGGGCGCGAGCGGCTTCCCGACCTCCGGGCACGGTCTGCCCGGGCTGGCCGAGCGGGTGAGGCTGCTGCACGGCGAGTTCGAGGCCGGCCCGGACGGCGAGGGGCAGTGGCGGCTGGCGGTCCGGCTGCCGATGCGGTGGTCGGCGTGAGCGGCGCCGGCCCCGACACGGGCGCGCCGTCCGGCGTCACCGTCCTGATCGCCGACGACGACCCCCTCACCCGCAGCGGCCTGGGCACCCTGCTCGGCGCCCAGCCCGGCATCACGGTGGTCGGGAAGGCCGCCGACGGCGTCGAGGCGGTCGAGCAGGCCCGGCTGCTGCGGCCGGACGTGGTGCTGATGGACGTGCGGATGCCGCGCCGCAACGGCATCGACGCCACCCGCGAACTGCTGCGGGAGCACACCGACCCGCCCAAGGTCGTGGTGATCACCACCTTCGAGAACGACGCCTACGTCACCGCCGCGCTGAGCGCCGGCGCCAGCGGCTTCGTGCTGAAGCGGCGGCCCGTCCCGCAGATCGCCGAGGCGGTGCGGGTGGCGGCGGCGGGGGAGGCGGTGCTGTTCCCCGCCGCGCTGAGCCGGATGGTCGCGGCCCGGCCGCTGGACTCGGCCGAGGCACTGCCCCGGGCGGCGCTGACCGGGCGGGAGGAGGGCGTGCTGCGGCTGATGGCGACCGGACTGTCCAACCCGGAGATCGCGCAGGCGCTCGCCGTCAGCCAGGAGACCGTCAAGACGCACGTGGGGAACGTGCTGGGCAAGCTCGGCGCGCAGAACCGGACCCACGCGGTGGTGATCGCGTACGAGAGCGGGTTGGTGGTGCCGGGGCTGCCGGGGGCGTAGCCGTCGGGGCGGGCGGGGCGCGGTCCCGGGGTGGCGCGGCCCCGGAACCGCGACGGCCCCGAGGGCCGCTACCGCACGGGGTCGATCGGGGTGAGGGTGCCGAGGCGGTCCTCGACGGCCTGGGCGGCGGCCAGGCAGAGGTCCTCCCGGAAGGCGCGGCCGACGAGCTGGACGCCGGTGGGCAGGCCGTCCGCGGCGAGGCCGGTGGGGACGGCGACGGCCGGCACGCCGACGAAGCTGGTCACCGAGCAGAGCCGCATGGCCGAGTCGACCCGGTCGCGGCCCGCCTGGTCCCGGGACTCCAGTCCGGGCTCGACCGGCGGCTCGGTGAACACCGGGCCCAGCAGCAGCGGGTACTCGTGCAGGAACTCCGCCCAGGAGCGGCGGATGCTCATCCAGACGCTCATCAGCCGGATCAGGCCGGGGGCGTCCACGGGCCGGCCGCCGCGCATCATCAGCTCGATGTAGCGGTCGCCGCCCTCGCCGAGCAGCTGCCGCACGACGGGCCAGCTCGGCGCGAACTCGGTGACGGCGAGGCGGTGGTAGGCGTCGAGCGCCTCCTCCATCCGCGGGACGTCGGGGAGCTCCCGGACGTCGTACCCGGCGTCGCGCAGCGCGTCGGCGGCGGTCTCGACGGCGCGGCGGACGGTGGGGTGGACCCCGTGGCCGCCGTGGCTGCTGTGACCGCCCGGATCGGCGACGACGGCGACCTTGATCGGGGCGTCGAGCGGTTCCCCGTACAGCGGGACGGGCACGGCGCGCGGGTCGCGCGGGTCGGTGCCCGCCAGCGTCTCGTAGGCGAGCCGCAGGTCGGTGACCGTACGGGCCAACGGGCCGTCGGCGACCAGGACCTGGGAGGCCGGGCCGGGGTCGTCCGGGCCGATCAGGCGCTGGTCGGCGGGGAACCGGCCGGTGGTCGGATTGAGGGCGGCGACCCCGCAGAAGGAGGCGGGGACGCGGACCGAGCCGCCGGAGTCGTTGCCGAGCCCGAGCGGGGCCATGCCGGCGGCGACCGCCACGCCGTCGCCGCCGCTGCTGCCGCCGGGGGTGCGGCGCGCGTCCCACGGGTTGCGGGTGTCGCCGTACAGCTCGCTGCGGGTGTGCATCCCGGCGAGGATCAGGGTCGGCAGGTTGCTGTGGCCGATCGGGATCGCCCCGGCCGCGCGCAGCCGGGCCACCGGGACGGCGTCGACGGCGGCGACGTGGTCGCGGAAGCGCGGGCTGCCGAAGGTGGTCGGCACGCCGGCGATCGGGGTGCACTCCTTCACGGTGAACGGCACGCCCGCGAGCGGACCCAGTTCCTCGCCCGCGGCCCGGCGGCGGTCGGTCTCCCGGGCGGCCGCGCGGGCCCGGTCGGCGAGCAGCTGGGTGACGGCGTTCAGGTACGGGTTGACCTCGGCGATCCGGTCCAGGTGGTCGTCCACCACCTCCACGGCCGACACCTCGCCCGTGCGCACGGCGGCGGCGAGTTCGGTGGCGGGCTTGCTCCACAGGGGCATGGGCCTGCTTGACAAGGGCATGGGGCTCCTCGGCTCTCCTCGGCCTGGTTCCGATGCGAACGCATCGGAACAGGGCCACCATAGCCCCGGGGCCGATACGCTTGCATCGAAATAAAACGAGGGCCAAAGAGGGCCGGCAAGGACCGGAAGAACGCGGAGGGAGACCGGGGATGCCCAAACAGGTGGACCACGAGGGCCGGCGCCGGCGGATCGCCGAGGCCGTCTGCCTGCTGGTGGACGAGTACGGACTGGAGGGCGTCACCCTGCGGGACGTCGCCGCCCGGGCGGAGGTCTCGATGGGAGCCGTCCAGCGCTGCTTCCGCACCAAGGAGGAGATGCTCCTGTTCGCGCTCACGCACATCGGCGCGCGGGTCTCCGAGCGGGTGCGGAGCCGGCTCGCGGCCGGCCCGGCGCAGTCGGCGGCCAGCGAACTCGGACTGGTGGCGGGCGAGGTGGCGCTGCTGCGCGAGGAGCACCGGGCCGAGGCCAGGATCTGGCTCGCCTTCGTCGCCGGGGCCGCCGTCAACCCGGCGCTGGCGGCGACCCTGCGGAGCAGCTACGCGGCGCTGGAGGAACTGATGGTGCGGCTGGTCACGGAAGCCGCCGGCGGGGCGGCCGTCGGCGGATCGGTGATCGGCGGGGCGGCCGCGGGCGGGGCCGTCGTCGCGCGGACCGAGGCCCGCGCGCTGCTCGCCCTCGCCGACGGGCTCACCACGCACGTCCTGGTCGGGCACCGGACGGTGGGGGAGGCGGAGGAGGTCCTGCACGCGCACCTGGCCGGGCTCTGGGAGCGCTGCTGACCGGAGGCCGGGCCGTTCCCGGAACGAGGTCCTGCGGACGATCCGCCGGCTGCGTGCCACCCTCCCGCCCGGCCTCCCCCCTCTCCCGCCCGGCCACCGACCCGGCCGCTGATCCTTCGCCCGCTGTTGTCGCCCGCGTCACCGTCCAGTCCGTGGAAGGCCGGCGAAGGCGGCGGCCGGGTGCGGCAGGATCGGGCCCGACGTCACCGGAGACGCCTGTCGGACACTCGTGTTGGGAGAGCCTGCCGTGACCGCTGTGGAGATCCCGGGATCCAAGTCCATCACCGCCCGGGCCCTGTTCCTGGCCGCCGCCGCCGAGGGCGTGACCACCCTGCGCCGCCCGCTGTCCTCGGACGACACCGAGGGCTTCGTGCAGGGCCTGGACACCCTCGGGTACCGGATCGAACGGACGGCCGATGCCTGGCGGGTCGAGGGCCGCCCGTCCGGGCCCGCCCTGCCGGACGCCGAGGTGTACTGCCGGGACGGCGCCACCACCGCGCGCTTCCTGCCCACCCTCGCCGCCGCCGGCCGCGGCACCTACCGCTTCGACGCCTCCGCCCAGATGCGCCGCCGCCCGGTCGCCCCGCTCACCCGGGCACTGCGCGAGCTGGGCGTGGACCTGCGGCACGAGGAGGCCGAGGGGCACCACCCGCTGACGGTCGTCGCCGACGGCGTCCGCGGCGGTGAACTCACCCTGGACGCCGGGCAGTCCTCGCAGTACCTGACCGCGCTGCTGCTGCTCGGCCCGCTCACCCGGGACGGCCTGCGGATCACCGTCACCCGGCTGGTCTCCGCCCCGTACATCGGCATCACCCTGGCGATGATGCGTGACTTCGGGGTCGAGGTGAAGCGGGAACGGAACCCCGCCGGCGAGGTGTTCGAGGTGCCCGCCGGCGGCTACCGGGCCGCCGACCACCCGATCGAACCGGACGCCTCCACCGCCAGTTACTTCTTCGCCGCCGCCGCCCTGGCCGGCCGCGAGGTCACCGTCCCGGGCCTCGGCCGGGACGCGCTCCAGGGCGACCTGCGGTTCGTGGACGTGCTGCGGCGGATGGGCGCCCGGGTGGACATCGGCGGCGACCGCACGACCGTGGCCGGCGACGGCCGGCTCGGCGGAATCACCGTCAACATGCGGGACATCTCCGACACCATGCCCACACTCGCGGCCATCGCCCCGTTCGCCGCCGGCCCGGTGCGGATCGAGGACGTCCACAACACCCGGGTCAAGGAGTGCGACCGGCTGGAGGCCTGCGCCGACAACCTGCGCGCGATGGGCATCACCGTGGCCACCGGGGACGACTGGATCGAGATCCGGCCCGGCACCCCGCGCCCGGCCGAGATCACCACCCACTCCGACCACCGGATCGTGATGTCCTTCGCCGTCACCTCGCTGCGCACGCCCGGCATCACCTTCGACGACCCGGGCTGCGTGCGGAAGACCTTCCCGGGGTTCCACGAGGCCTTCGCGGAGCTGCGGGCGGCCTGGGGGATCTGACCCCCGCCGGCGGCGCGGCTCCCCGACGCCGCCGGTCGCCCGCCGGAATCCCGGTTGCCGGGCGGCGGGCCCGGCGGCGAGGATGCCGTTCGTGTCCGAGACGGTTTTCGAGACGGAGTCAGACGGGCCCGAGCTGCGGCCCTACCCCAAGATCCCCGCGCGCGGCCGATCCGGCGGGCCAGGCAGCCGGGAGTGGACCGCGGCCGAGAAGGTGCACGGGGCGCACTTCGCGGTGGTCTGCGAGGGCGGCTCGGTGCGGGCCGCGAAGCGGCGTGAACTGCTGGACGACGAGGGCCTGGACGCCTTCTTCGGCGTCAGCCGGATCTGGCCCGAACTGTCCGTCGCGGCGGCCCGGTTCGCCGCCGCGGTGCGCGGGGACGGCGCCGCGGGGCGCGGTACCCGGGACGGTGCCGCGGTGACGATCTACGGGGAACTGGCCGGCGGCCGCTACCCGCACCCCGGGGTGCCCGCCGCCCCCGGGGTCGACCCGGTCCAGACCGGCGTCTGGTACGCCCCCGGCCTGCGCTGGCTGCCGTTCGACGCCACCGTCGAGACGCCCGAGGGCCGTCGGTGGATCGCCGACCGCACCCTGCGCACGGCCGCGCGGGCCGCCGGGCTCACCTGCGTGCCCCTGCTCGGGCACGGCCCCCTGACCACCCTGCACGACCTGCCGGTGCGCTACCCCACCCGGGTGCCCGCGCTGTTCGGCCTGCCCGAACTGCCGGACAACCTCGCCGAGGGGTACGTCCTCAAACCCGCCGGCGAGTGGCACGAGTCCGGCCCGGCCCGTCCGCTGGTGAAGGTGAAGCAGCAGGCCTTCGCCGAGGACGACCGCTACGACGGCGCCCGCCCGTACCTCCCCCCGCCCCGGGGCGCGGCCGGCGTCCCGGCCTGGCTCCTCGTCCAGGCCTCCGCCCTGCTCACCCCCGCCCGGGCCGCGGCCGCCGTCAGCAAACTGGGGCCGCGTACGGCCACGGACGCCGTGGCCGAGGAGATCGCGGCGGACGCGGCGGAGGAACTCGCCGAGGCCGTGGGCGGGTTGGAGGCGGACGTGC
Organism: Kitasatospora sp. NPDC054795; assembly: GCF_053611565.1. Lineage (NCBI taxonomy): Bacteria > Bacillati > Actinomycetota > Actinomycetes > Kitasatosporales > Streptomycetaceae > Kitasatospora > Kitasatospora sp. NPDC054795. The sequence goes on along the minus strand of NZ_JBSHAP010000148.1, from coordinate 4,407 downwards.
TGGCCGCACTGCGCCGGGCGCTCGAACCGGGCGCGCGCACGCTGGCGTCCTTCGACGCGCAGGACCGGCGCGGCGCCTGAGCGGGCGGGCCGACGGCGCGCGGCGGGGTCGAGGGCGGGTTCAGGCGGTGTCCAGGAGGCTTCCACGTCCGGTGGGAGGGGCCCATCATGGGCTCCCGGTCCCGGCAGAACCGCCCCGACACCGCCCCGACACTGTTCCGGGGCCGTTCCGGGGCCGCCCTCAGGAGGCAGAAGAGATGACGATCCCACCGCCTGTCCGGATCCAGGCCGCCGTCCTCCGCGCCGCGTACGCCCTGCCGGAGGGCCTGCGGCGGGCCATCGCGGGCAAGCCGGTGGTCCGCGACGGGCAGACGCTCGCGCTGGACGCGCAGCTGATGCTCAAGCTCCAACGGCTCTCCGGGGCGGCCCTGGTGATGCCGGGCGGGGTCGGGTCGTCGCGGGCCGCGATGGAGCACGCGCGGCACCTGGTGGGCGGGCCGCAGGACCGTGCGGTGGCCGCGCGGAGCGTCGGCATCCCGCAGGAGCACGGCGAACTGGCCGCCACGCTGTACACCCCGGACGGGCTGACGGCGGGCTCCGGCCTGCTGGTCTACCTGCACGGCGGGGGCTGGGTGGTCGGCAGCCGGGCCAGCCACGACCACGTCGCTCGCTTCCTCGCCAGGCGGGCGCGGGTGCGGGTGCTGTCGGTGGAGTACCGGCTGGCGCCCGAGCACGTGTTCCCGGCGGCGGCGGAGGACGCGCTGGCCGCCCTCGACCACGCCCACGCCGAGGCGGCCGACCTGGGCGCGGACCCCGAGCGGATCGCGGTCGGCGGGGACAGTGCGGGTGGCAACCTGGCTGCCGTCGTCGCCCAGCAGGCCGTCCGGCGGGGCGGGCCCGCCCCGGTGTTCCAGCTGCTGCTCTACCCGGCGACCGACGCCTCGGTCCGGCGCCCCTCGCGCGGGCTGTTCGCCGACGGGTTCTTCCTGACCGACGCGGACATGGACTGGTTCGCCGACCGCTACGCGCCCGCGCCCGCCGACCGCACCGACCCGCGGCTGTCGCCGCTGCTCGCCGAGGACCTGACCGGCCTGCCGCCCGCGTACATCGGCACCGCGGGCTTCGACCCGCTGCGCGACGAGGGCGAGGCGTACGCGCGGGCGCTGCAGGAGGCCGGGGTCGCGGTGCGGCTGAGCCGGCAGCCGGACCTCATCCACGGGTACGTCAACTACCTCGGCATCGGGGGCCGCTTCCTGGAGGCGACGGCCGAGGCGGCGGAGGCGCTGCGGCAGGCGATCGGCGAGGCGTAGCGGACGCGGCGCAGCGGCGCGGACAGGGACGGACGCGGGACGGACGCGAGACGGACGCGGGGCGGACCCGGGGCGCGAACCATACGGTCGCGCGCCGGGTCGTTGCTGCGCAGGGGGTTCTCGGCGACCGGCTCTTATTGTACTGTCCGTCTAATAAGCGGGTGGGCGGGAGCCCGCGGAGACAGGCACCTGGAGGCAGCCATGGCGCTCACCCGGCAGACGGGGCACGGCCACACCGAGGCCGACGACGACGTCTCGAAGCGGCTGCTGGAGTCGGCCGCCACCCTCTCCTACGACCCCTCGACCGAGATCGACTGGGACGCTCCCCTCCCGGAGGACCACTACGGCCTCAACCCGGAGTGGAGCACCCTCTACGGCACCCGGCTGTGGGACGAGATGACCGAGCGGCAGCGGGTCGTGCTCACCCGGCACGAGGTCTGCTCGATCATGAACACCGGCATCTGGTTCGAGATGATCCTCCAGCAGATGGTGCTGCGCGACCAGTACCTCAGGAACCCCGCCGACGCCGCGTTCCAGTTCGCGCTCACCGAGATCGCCGACGAGTGCCGCCACTCGATCATGTTCGCCCGGGCCTGCGCCAAGATGGGCGTCCCCGCCTACCGCCCGCACAAGCTGATCGCCCAGGCGGGCCGCGCCTTCAAGGCGCTCGCCAAGGGCGAACTCGCCTACGGCGGCATCCTGGTGGCCGAAGAGGTGCTCGACGTCATGCAGCGCGACTGGATGCGCGGCGAGAACGTCCTGGAGATCGTCCGCGGCACCTCACGGATCCACGTGGTCGAGGAGTCCCGGCACATGAAGTTCGCCCGGCAGGAGATCCGCGAGCGGATGCGCCACGCGAGCCCCGCCCGCCGGCGCGCCTCCGCCACCGGCATCGCCGTGGGCGCGTACGTCATCGTCACCAGCATGGTGCACCCGGGCGTCTACAAGGCCGCCGGGCTCGACGTGCAGCGGGCGCTCGCCGAGGTGCGGGCCAGCGAGCACCGCAAGGCGATGATGCGCACCAGCTCCCGGCACCTGATGGCCTTCCTTGCCGAGACCGGACTGCTCACCAGCCGCTCGGCGGCCGTCTACCGCCGGGTGCACATGCTCTGACGGACCGTCGCCACCAAGCCGCCCCATTCCCCACGCGCAGCGAGGACCCCACCCGGCCATGGCCTACGCGATCACCCAGACCTGCTGCAACGACGCCTCGTGCGTGTCCGTCTGCCCGGTCAACTGCATCCACCCGACCCCGGACGAGCCGGAGTTCGGCACCACCGACATGCTCTACATCGACCCGCGGGCCTGCATCGACTGCGGCGCCTGCGCGGACGCCTGCCCGGTGGACGCGGTGTACCCGGTCGACCGGCTGCGCGGGCCCGACACCGTGTTCGGCGACCTCAACCGCGACTGGTTCCGCGACCACCCCAGCGACCACGCCTGGGGCGCGCCCAGCTTCCCGCGCAGCCTGCCGGACGAGCTCGGCGCGCTGCGGATCGCGGTCGTCGGCACCGGCCCCTCCGCCGGGTACACCGCGCAGGAACTGCTGCGCGGCACCAGCGCCGAGATCACCATGATCGACCGGCTGCCGGTCACCGGCGGCCTGCTGCGGCACGGCGTCGCGCCCGACCACCAGTCCACCAAGCGGATCGCGGAGAGCTTCGCGAGCGTCTTCCGCGACCCCCGGCTGCGGATGCACCTCAACGTGGAGATCGGCACGGACCTCACCCACCAGGAGCTCGCCGCGCACCACCACGCGGTGGTGTACGCGGTCGGCGCGGCCGCCGACCGGCGGCTCGGCGTCCCCGGCGAGGACCTGCCGGGCAGCCTGCCCGCGACCGCCTTCGTCCGCTGGTACAACGCCGAGCCGACCGTGCCCGCCGACGCGGTGGAGCTGTCGGCCCAGCGCGTGGTGGTGATCGGCAACGGCAACGTCGCGGTGGACATCGCCCGCATCCTGCTCACCGACCCCGACCGGCTCGCCGCCACCGACATCGCCGACCACGCCCTGGCCGCGCTGCGCCGCAGCCGGGTCCGGGAGGTCGTGCTGCTCGCCCGGCGCGGGCCCGGGCAGGCGGCGTGGACCAGGGCGGAGTTCCTGGCCCTGCGGCAGCTGCCGGGCGTCGAGGTGGTGGTTGAGGACCACCCGGAGGTACGGGCGGCGATCGAGGCGGCGGGGGCGGAGGCGGGATCGGGGTCGGGCGCGGGGTCGGGCACGGTGGCGGGAGCGGCGTTGCTCGCCGGGCTGCCGCTGGTGCCGTTCGACGGGTCCGCGGAGCCCGGGCCGGGACGGCGGATCGTGCTGCGGTTCCTGTCGGCGCCGGTCGAACTCTCCGGGGACGGCCGGGTCGAGGCCCTGACCGTCGAGCGGACCGCCCCGACGGCGGACGGCCGGGTCGAGGGCACGGGGGCGACGGACGTGCTCCGGGCCGGGCTGGTGGTGCGCTCGATCGGACACCGGGGCGTACCGCTGCCCGGGCTGCCGTTCGACGAGCGGGCGGGTACGGTCGCGCACCGGAACGGGCGGGTCGTCGACCCGGCGACCGGCCGGCCGCTGCCGGGGACGTACGTGGTGGGCTGGGCCAAGCGCGGGCCGTCCGGCGGGATCGGCGCCAACCGGGCCTGCGCGCGGGAGACCGTGGACGCGCTGCTGGACGACGCGGCCGCCCGGGCGCTGCCCGTCCCGGAGGCGGGCCGCAAGGACTTCGAGCGGCTGGTGCGGCACCGGCGGCCGGACGCGGTGGGGCTGCGGGAGCTGTGGGCGGTGGAGCGCGCGGAACGCGAGCGCGGCGAGGCCGAGGGGCGGCCCCGGGTGAAGCTCGCCAGCGTGCCCGAGCTGCTGGCGGCGGGGCGGCGGCGGTAGCAGGGAAGACCCGGGGCCTGCGCGGAAGAACTCACGGGCCGTGCCGGGACAATGGGGAGGGCACGACGTGGGGCGGAAAAAGGGGGGGGGGGAGTACTTCCCACCCCGCGGGCGGGCGGGGCGGGGGGGGGGTGGTGTCGGGGGGGGGCGGGGGGCGGCCGGGGGTGGTGGTGCTGGGGCACTACGGGGCCGAGCGGTGGGAGGACGGGAAGCTCTCGGCGCCGGAGGCGCATCC
>NZ_JBSHAP010000147.1:0-21954 GCF_053611565.1 Kitasatospora sp. NPDC054795 | reverse complement strand
CCGCCGGCCTCCCGCTCCGCGCGTTTCCGGGTGCCCGCTCCGCCCGGAACCTGAGTACGGATACTCAGGCGCCCGCGGCCCGCGCGGCGCACTCTGGACGGGTGCTCTGGTCAGATCCCCGTGACGAGCCCTCGCCCGAGGCCCGTCGGATGCAGGAGCGGATGCAGCGGGCCGGCAAGGTGATCGCCGTCCTGGTGCTGGTCGGCGCCGTGCTGATGATGCTCTCCCAGCCCTTCACCTGAACCATTCACCCGAACGGCGGATAGGGGCACCCCCTACCCTGGTGGGCATGACCGACCAGCGCGCCCTCGTCCTCGCCTCCGCCTCCCCCGCCCGCCTCGGGCTGCTGCGCCAGGCGGGCCTCGACCCGCGCGTGGTGGTCAGCGGCGTCGACGAGGACGCGATCACCGCCGCCACCCCCGCCGAACTCGCGCTCGTGCTGGCCGAGGCCAAGGCGAAGGCCGTCGCCGCCGAACTCGCCGACGGCGAGCTGGTGATCGGCTGCGACTCCGTCCTGGAACTGGATGGCCGGGCCCTCGGCAAGCCCGCCGACGCCGCCGAGGCGCTGGCCCGCTGGCAGTCGATGCGCGGGCGCGCCGGCGTGCTGCGCACCGGCCACTGCGTGATCGACACCGCGACCGGCCGGCAGTCCTCGGCCACCGCCTCCACCACCGTCCGCTTCGGCACCCCGGACGACGCCGAGGTCGCCGCCTACGTGGCCTCGGGCGAACCGCTGCACGTGGCCGGGGCGTTCACCCTGGACGGCCGCTCGGCGCCGTTCGTCGACGGCATCGACGGCGATCCGGGCAACGTCATCGGTCTCTCCCTGCCGCTGCTGCGCCGGCTGCTCGCCGACCTGGACGTGCGCATCACCGATCTGTGGGCCGACTGACCTGCCGCACCGCGCCCCTGTCGCCCTAAGCTGACCGGCGTCCGAACGGGGAGGGGCGCGGAAGATGACCGACAGCGTGCTCAACGTGGTGCTCGGCCTGGTGGCCAGTGCGATCAGCGCTGTCCTCGGCTGGCTGGCCCAGGTCTTGCGGCGGCGCCGCAAGGTCGAACGGGTACGGGCGTTCTTCGGGCTGCCGAGCGGCAGCGAGTGCCTGATCGTGGTGCCGCGCAGCATCGGGACGGGCTCGCACGCGAACACCGTGACCCGGCGCGACGCCTACGCGCTGATGTGGCTGGCCGGGCTGGTCGAGGAGTGCGGGGCGCGTCCCGAACTGGTCGCCCACGACGCCGCGCACCGCGGCCTGGGCGCCAAGACCGAGCTGTGCCTGGGCGGTCCGGTCAGCAACGAGCGGATGGCCGCGCACCTGGCCTGGGCCCTGCCCGGCGTGCTCGTGACCTCCGGGCCGGGTCCCGGCAGCAACGTGATCGTGGTGGGCGAGCGCGACTACACCGCCGACCGCGACCAGTCGCACGCGCTGCTCGCCCGGATCTCCACCCCGGACGGCGGCCGCCCGGTGTTCCTGGTCGCCGGCCAGACCGGCGTCGCCAACCAGGCCGGGGTGCGCCACCTGGTCGCGCACCACCGCGAACTCGCCCGGAGGTACGGGCAGGACGGCACCTTCGCGCTCGTCCTGCGGGTGGTCAATCCGGAGGCGTACGGGCCGGACATGGTCGAGGTGGCGGCCGACGTGACGGCCGAGGCGCTGCAGCGGCCAAGTGCCCGCTCAGGCGCCGCTTGAGCGGTCCGCGCGAGACTGTGGCCGATGCCACCTCCCCGCCACGCCGCCGGCCGGTCACCCGCCGTGGCCCCGCCCGATCCGGGCGGACCGGCGCCGACCTGCGGCGTCGTCCGCGGGGCCGCGGAAGGGGCCGGAAAAGCCATCACCGAGCGTGTGGGATAGTTCACAACCCGGGGCTACTCGCCGGTACTGCCCAGGAATCCATAAACTCAACGAGGTTCAAGAAGGGAGCCACAGTGCGCAAGGTGCTCATCGCCAACCGCGGGGAAATCGCCGTCCGCGTCGCCAGGGCCTGCTCGGACGCCGGTATCGCCAGCGTCGCCGTCTACGCCGAGCCGGACCGGGATGCGCTGCACGTCCGCGCGGCCGACGAGGCTTACGCGCTGGGCGGTGACACCCCCGCTACCAGCTACCTGGACATCGCCAAGGTCCTCAAGGCGGCCGCCGACTCCGGCGCCGACGCCGTCCACCCCGGCTACGGGTTCCTGTCGGAGAACGCCGACTTCGCCCAAGCCGTCCTCGACGCGGGTCTGATCTGGATCGGCCCGCCGCCGCAGGCCATCCGCGACCTCGGCGACAAGGTGACCGCCCGGCACGTCGCCCAGCGGGCCGGTGCCCCGCTGGTGGCCGGTACGCCCGACCCGGTCTCGGGCGCCGACGAGGTCGTCGTCTTCGCCCGGGAGCACGGCCTGCCGGTCGCCATCAAGGCGGCCTTCGGCGGTGGCGGCCGCGGCCTCAAGGTCGCCCGCACGCTGGAGGAGATCCCCGAGCTGTACGAGTCCGCGGTGCGCGAGGCCGTCGCCGCCTTCGGCCGCGGCGAGTGCTTCGTCGAGCGCTACCTGGACAATCCGCGGCACGTGGAGACCCAGTGCCTGGCCGACAAGCACGGCAACGTGGTGGTCGTCTCCACCCGTGACTGCTCGCTGCAGCGCCGCCACCAGAAGCTCGTCGAGGAGGCGCCCGCGCCGTTCCTGACCGCCGAGCAGAACGCCGAGCTGTACCGGGCGTCCAAGGCCATCCTGAAGGAGGCCGGCTACGAGGGCGCCGGGACCTGCGAGTTCCTGGTCGCCCTGGACGGCACGATCTCCTTCCTGGAGGTCAACACCCGTCTCCAGGTGGAGCACCCGGTCACCGAGGAGGTCACCGGCCTCGACCTGGTCCGCGAGATGTTCAGGATCGCCGACGGCGAGGAGCTCGGCTACGGCGACCCCGAGGTGCGCGGCCACTCCTTCGAGTTCCGCATCAACGGCGAGGACCCGGGCCGCAACTTCCTGCCCGCGCCCGGCACCGTGACGCTGTTCGCCCCGCCGTCCGGTCCGGGCGTGCGCCTGGACTCCGGTGTGGAGACCGGCTCGGTCATCGGCCCGGCCTGGGACTCGCTGCTGGCCAAGCTGGTCGTCTCCGGCCGCGACCGCAAGCAGGCCCTGGAGCGGGCCCGCCGCGCGCTGGCCGAGTTCAAGGTGGAGGGCATGGCCACCGCCATCCCGTTCCACCGGGCGGCCGTCGTCGACCCGGCGTTCGCGCCGGAGGTGCACGGCAGCGACGAGCCGTTCAAGGTCTTCACCCGGTGGATCGAGACCGAGTTCGACAACACCATCCCGCCGTTCGCCGGCGCGGCCGGTGACGGCGAGGAGGCCGAGACCCGGGAGACCGTGGTGGTCGAGGTCGGCGGCAAGCGGATCGAGGTGTCGCTGCCGTCCTCGCTGGGCGTCGCGACGGCCCCGGCGGCCGGTGCGGCGGGTGCCGCCAAGGCCAAGCGCCGGGTGGGCGCCAAGAAGGCCGGTTCGGCCGTCAGCGGCGACACCCTGGCCTCGCCGATGCAGGGCACCATCGTCAAGGTCGCCGTGGAGGAGGGCCAGGTCGTCGCCGAGGGCGAGCTGATCGTGGTCCTGGAGGCGATGAAGATGGAGCAGCCGCTGAACGCCCACAAGGCGGGCACCATCTCCGGTCTCAAGGCCGAGGTGGGCGCGAGCGTCAGCAGCGGCGCCGCGCTCTGCGAGATCAAGGACTGACGCCGCCGCGGGAGGCACCGTCCCCCCGGACCGGTCCGTACGCCCTTCGGGGGCGTGCGGACCGGTCGCGTTTCCGGGGTCCGCCGGTCGCGTCCCGCGGGCTCCCCGCGGGCTCAGCGCCCGCGCGGCAGCCCCAGCTCGGCCAGCCGGGTCGGCATGCCGCCCGGGCCGACCGGTCCGCCGTGCGCGCCGGGGCGGCGCTGGCCGGGCAGCGGGGCGCCGCCGGGGGGCGGCCCGCCGCGGCGGGCCATCGGGCCGGGCTGGGTCTGGTGCACCGGGCCGCTGCCGGTGCCGTGCACCGGGGCGTCGCCGCTCGGGCCCGCGCCCAGCGGGGCCAGATCGACCTGCACCCCGCAGTCGGCGAGCGCGTCCAGTTCGCGGACGGTGGCGTCGTCCGCGGTGGCCTGCTCGTCGGTGACCAGCCGGGTGATGGTCTCGGTGGCGACGGTCTGGAACATGCCGGCCGCGCCGAGCTTGGTGTGGTCGGCGAGGACGATCACCTCGGCGGCCGCCAGCACCATGGCCCGGTCCACGCTCGCGGACAGCATGTTCGCCGTCGACAGCCCGCGCTCGGCCGTCAGCCCGCTGCCGGAGATGAAGGCCTTGGTGACCCTCAACCCCTGCAGGGACTGCTCCGCGCCGCTGCCCACCAGCGCGTAGTTGGAGCCGCGCAGGGTGCCGCCGGTCATCACCACTTCGACCCGGTTGGCGTGCGCCAGCGCCTGGGCGACCAGCAGCGAGTTGGTGACCACCGTCAGCCCGGGCACCCGGGCCAGTCTGCGGGCCAGCTCCTGGGTGGTGGTGCCGGCGCCGACCACCACCGCGTCGCCCTCCTCCACCAGGCCGGCGGCGAGGTCCGCGATGGCGCTCTTCTCCGCCGCGGACAGGTGGGTCTTCTGCGGGTATCCGGGTTCGCGGCTGAAGCCGCCGGGGAGCACCGCGCCGCCGTGCCGGCGGTCGAGGAGCCCTTCTGCCTCCAGCGCCCGCACGTCACGGCGCACGGTCACTTCGGAGGTCTGGACGACGCGGGCCAATTCCCGGAGCGAGACGGCTCCGTTGGCGCGCACCATTTCGAGGATCAACTGGCGACGTTCTGCTGCAAACACAGAACCGACGGTAACCTGCGTGACCGTCTGCTTTCAGGCGTTTGCAGCTAGTAGCGGGAATTGCTCACGCAAGAGCGGCGCGTGACCGTAGAATACGCGCCGCCCATGCCCCCGGAACCGCGCCCGCCGTCCGGGTGACGGCCATGCCCGCGCGAAGGGCGGCCGCCGATCGGCGACCGCCCTCAACTGTGCGCCGGACGCTCAGGATTCGCCGTCGGCCCGCTTGCGGATGTGCAGCTGCCGGGCGGCCTCGGCGGTCGAACCGGAGACGGACGGGTAGACGGTGAAGGCGCTGGCCACCTGTTCGACCGTCAGATTGGCGTCCACCGCGAGCGAGATCGAGTGGATCAGCTCGCTGGCCCGCGGGGCGACGACCACGCCGCCGACCACGATGCCGGTGCCCGGGCGGCAGAACAGCTTCACGAAGCCGTCCCGGATGCCCTGCATCTTCGCCCGCGGGTTGCCGCGCAGCGGGAGCTTGACCACGACGGCGTCCATCTTGCCGCACTCCACGTCGGCCGCCGTGTAGCCGACGGTGGCGATCTCCGGGTCGGTGAAGACGTTGGAGGCCACGGTCTTGAGGTTCAGCGGCTGCACCGCGTCGCCGAGCGCGTGGTACATCGCGATCCGGCCCTGCATGGCCGCCACCGAGGCGAGCATGAAGACGCCGGTGCAGTCGCCGGCCGCGTACACGCCGGGGGCGCTGGTGCGGGAGACCCGGTCGACCTGGATCTGGCCCCAGTCGTTGAGCTTGATCCCGGCCTCCTCCAGGCCCATCTCGGAGGTGTTGGGGATCGAGCCGACCGCCATCAGGCAGTGGGTGCCCTCGATCACCTTGCCGTCGGCCAGCATGACCTCGACCCGGTCGCCGATCCGCTTGACGCTCTCGGCGCGCGAGCGGCCCATCACGTTCATGCCGCGGCGGCGGAAGACGTCCTCCAGCACCTCGGCGGCGTCCGGGTCCTCGCCCGGCAGCACCCGGTCGCGGCTGGAGACCAGGGTCACCTTGGAGCCGAGCGCCTGGTAGGCGCCGGCGAACTCGGCGCCGGTCACGCCGGAGCCGACCACGATCAGCTCGCGGGGCAGCTCCTCCAGGTCGTACACCTGGGTCCAGGTGAGGATCCGCTCGCCGTCCGGCTGGGCGTCCGGCAGCTCGCGCGGGTGGGCGCCGGTGGCGATCAGCACGGCGTCGGCGCGCAGCGCCTGCACGGTGCCGTCGGGCGCGTCCACCAGCACCTCGCGGGAGCCGTCCGCGGCCTGCCCGCCGGTGCCGAGCCGGCCGCGGCCGCGCAGCACGGTGACGCCGGCCCGGGTGACGGACTGGGTGATGTCGTGGGACTGCGCGATGGCCAGGCGCTTCACACGGCGGTTGACCTTGCCCAGGTCCACGCCGATGACCCGGGCCGCCTGCTCGACCGGCGGAGTGTCGTCCGCGACCAGGATGCCCAGCTCCTCGTACGAGCTGTCGAAGGTGGTCATCACCTCCGCGGTCGCGATCAGGGTCTTCGACGGAACGCAGTCCGTGAGCACCGCCGATCCGCCCAGACCGTCGCGGTCGACGACGGTCACCTCCGCGCCGAGCTGAGCGGCCACCAGCGCCGCCTCGTAGCCGCCGGGTCCGCCACCGATGATCACGATCCGAGTCACGCTCCCTATTGTCCCGCACGCCGGGACGGCCGCCACGCCGGGGTCCGGGCTCCCGTACGTTCGTCCAGTAGCCCCGGCCCGCCCGCCGCCCGGGCTACGCTGGCCCCCATGCCCCTTTACGCCGCGTATGCCACCAACCTCGATGCCCGGCAGATGACCCGCCGAGCCCCGCACTCCCCGCTGCGCGGCACGGGGTGGCTATCCGGCTGGCGGCTCACCTTCGGCGGCGAGCAGCTCGGCTGGGAAGGCTCGCTGGCCACCGTGGTCGAGGACGAGAAGGACCAGGTCTTCGTCTCGCTGTACGACGTCGCGCCGATGGACGAGGAGGGCCTGGACCGCTGGGAGGGCGTCCAGCTCGGCATCTACCGCAAGATCAAGCTGCGCGCGCAGACCCTGGACGGGGACATCCCGGTCTGGACGTACGTGCTCAACGACTACGAGGGCGGCCTGCCCGCGGCCCGCTACCTCGGCCTGATCGCCGACGCCGCGGAGAGCGCCGGCGCCCCGCACGACTACGTGATGGACCTGCGCCGCCGCCCCTGCTGAGGGGTTCCCGGGGCTCCGTGCGCCTGCGGGCCGCGCGCCGGGCGTGCGGGTACGGAGGGTACGGAGCGCCGTCTGTGCGGGAACCGACGAACCGAGCGGCCCGGAACCACCGCCGAGCTGTGTTTTCGGGTCATCCGGGTAACGATCCGGCATGCCGCGGCGGAATTTCTACGCGCGTAGCCGATTCCCGTCTATCCTCGGACCCGTGAACGCTTCTCCTCAGTCGGTCGTCTCCGCCGACCCCTACGCCGCCGCCCAGGCCGCCGCCGAGCGCCTGCGCGAGCTGACCGGTGCCGAGCGGCACGACGTCGCCCTGGTGATGGGCTCCGGCTGGGTGCCGGCCGCCGACGCCCTGGGCGAGACCGTGGCCGAGTTCCCGGTCACCGAGCTCCCTGGCTTCCCCGCCCCCGCCGTAGCCGGCCACGCCGGCACGATCCGCTCGGTGAAGATCGGCGACAAGCGCGCCCTGATCTTCCTCGGCCGCAACCACTACTACGAGGGCCACGGCGTCGCCACCGTCGTCCACGGCGTGCGCACCGCCGCCGCGGCCGGCTGCGGCATCATCGTGCTGACCAACGGCTGCGGCGGTCTGCGCCGGGGCTGGACCCCCGGCCAGCCGGTCCTGATCAGCGACCACATCAACCTGACCGCGGACTCCCCGATCGTCGGCGCCAACTTCGTCGACCTCACCGACCTGTACTCCAAGCGCCTGCGCGCGCTCTGCCGCGAGGTCGACCCGTCCCTGGACGAGGCCGTCTACGTCCAGTTCCGCGGCCCGCACTACGAGACCCCGGCCGAGGTCAACATGGCCCGGGTGATCGGCGGCGAGCTGGTCGGCATGTCCACCACCCTGGAGGCCATCGCCGCCCGCGAGGCCGGCGCCGAGGTGCTCGGCATCTCCCTGGTCACCAACCTGGCCGCCGGCATGACCGGCGAGCCGCTCAACCACGCCGAGGTGCTGGAGGCCGGCAAGGCCTCCGCCGAGCGCATGGGCGAACTGCTGGCGAAGGTCCTTGAGCGGATCTGACGCCCACCAGGCGCAGAATCATGACCGACGGGGCCCACGGGCGGCGTGATCCGCTGATCACGCCCTCCCGTGGGCCCCGTCCGCATGCGCGACCCCTTTCCTTGCGGAACCCTCCGGTCACAGCGGAAACCCTCCTCCCGATCAACCGCGGAACCTCCGGCCGACACACCGACGCACTCCCGATGGAGCTGGCATGACGCAGGCACTCAACCCCGATCTCCTCGCCCGGGCCCGGACCTGGCTGGCCGAGGACCCCGACCCGCAGACCCGCGAGGAGCTCACCGCGCTGCTGGCCCTGGCCGAGGGCCCGGAGGCCGAGACCGACGCCAAGCTCGCCTGGTCGGAGCTGGCCGAGCGGTTCTCCGACCGGCTCCAGTTCGGCACCGCCGGCCTGCGTGGCGAACTCGGCGCCGGTCCGATGCGGATGAACCGCGCCGTGGTGATCCGGGCCGCCGCCGGCCTGGTCGCCTACGTCAAGCAGCAGGGCCTGGGCGACCTGGTCGTCATCGGCTACGACGCCCGCCACAAGTCGTACGACTTCGCCCGCGACACCGCCGCCGTGGTGGTCGGCGCCGGCCTGCGCGCCGCGCTGCTGCCCCGCCCGCTGCCGACCCCGGTGCTCGCCTTCGCCGTCCGCCACCTGGGCGCGGCCGCCGGCGTCACCGTCACCGCCAGCCACAACCCGCCGCAGGACAACGGCTACAAGGTCTACCTGGGCGACGGCTCGCAGATCGTCCCGCCGGCCGACGCCGGGATCGCCGCCGAGATCGACGCGATCGGCTCGCTGGACGAGGTCCCGCGCTCCGAGGACGGCTGGGAGGTGCTCGGCGAGGAGGTCGTCGAGGCCTACCTGACCCGGGCCGTCTCGATCATCGACGAGCACGGCCCGCGCGACCTGGAGGTGGTCTACACCCCGATGCACGGCGTCGGCCGCGACACCCTGGTCGCCGCGTTCCGCCGGGCGGGCTTCCCCGCGCCCACCGTGGTCGCCGAGCAGGCCGAGCCCGACCCGGACTTCCCGACCGTGGCCTTCCCCAACCCGGAGGAGCCGGGGGCGATGGACCTCGCGTTCCGCACCGCCGCCGGCGTCGGCCCGGACATCGTGATCGCCAACGACCCGGACGCCGACCGCTGCGCGGTGGCCGTCCCCGCCAACGGCAACGCGGCCGGCGGCGGCGCCGGCGCGGCCGGCTGGCGGATGCTGCGCGGCGACGAGGTCGGCGCGCTGCTCGGCTCGGCCCTGGTCGCGAAGAAGGCCGAGGGCACCTTCGCCACCACCATCGTCTCCGCCACCCTGCTCGGCCGGATCGCCGAGGCGGCGGGGCTGGGCTACGCCGAGACCCTGACCGGCTTCAAGTGGCTCTCCCGCGCCGAGGGCCTGCGCTACGGCTACGAGGAGGCGCTCGGCTACTGCGTCGACCCGCAGGGCGTCCGGGACAAGGACGGCATCACCGCCGCCCTGCTGGTCGCCGAGCTGGCCGCCACGCTCAAGAAGTCCGGCCGCACCCTGTCCGACCTGCTGGACGACCTGGCGCTGGAGCACGGTCTGCACGCCACCGACCAGCTCTCCGTCCGGGTCAAGGACCTCACGCTGATCGCCGACGCGATGCGCCGGCTGCGCGAGCAGCCGCCGACCGTCCTGGCCGGTCTGCGGGTCACCCGCGCCGACGACCTGTCGGCCGGCTCCGCGGACCTGCCGCCCACCGACGGGCTGCGCTACTACCTGGCCGGCGAGGGCGTCCGCTCCGCCCGCATCGTGGTCCGCCCCTCGGGCACCGAGCCCAAGCTCAAGTGCTACCTGGAGGTCGTCCTCCCGGTCGCCTCCGCGGCCGACCTCGGTCCCGCCCGCGAGCGCGCCGCCGCTCTCCTCGCCACCGTCAAGCACGACCTCGCCGAGGCCGCCGGCATCACCGCCTGACGTCCGCGCACACGTGAAGGGGCCCGCCGGTCGCGACCGGCGGGCCCCTTCGTGCGCTCGGCGGGGTCAGACCGCGATGACGGTGATCAGCGCGATCAGGCCGGCCAGGGTGGGGGCGATGACCCACCAGCACCAGCGGACCTCGACCGGGCCGGTGGCGGAGGGTCGGGCGGCGTTGCGCTCGGCCTGCTCCTGGAGGACGGCGGTGACCTGGTCGGACCAGGCGCGGGTGGGGTCGGGCGAGCCCTGGACGACCGGGTTGGTCCGCTTGGCCATGCCCAGCCCCAGGCCGGTCCGGGAGGCGTGCTCGGCGGCGCTGGGGCTCTGCGCCCGGGTGGCCCGCTTGCGCTGCCGCAGCGACACCGGCACGGCCCAGAGCTGGTACTTCTTCCCGCCGGCGAGCAGCTCGACCGAGTACCCGGCGCGCAGCGCGTCCACCGAGGCCCACGGCGCGACGACGGTCCGCCACGGGTTGCGCACCACCAGCCGGTCGCGGCCGGCCGTCACGGCCGGGCGCAGCGTGTACGCGATCACCGGGAAGGCGAACACCGGCACCGCCGCGAGCGAGACGTACGGGGTCTTCCCGGTCCCGCTCACCACCGCGTCGCCGATCAGCCAGGCCGCCACGACCAGCAGCAGCACTCCGGAGATCACACCGGGGACAGAGCGGTACACGCGGTCGGCGTACTCGGGCTCCCCGTCGGGGGCGGCGGGGCCCTGGTGGGGCTTGCCGTCGGAATCGGTCATGACGTCGATTCTGCCCCATGCCCCTCACCCCGAGGTCTCGGTCCGGCCACGAATGACGAGCGCTCTAGCGGTTTGCTACGCGCGTAGATATGCTGCTCTTGTGACTATGTCCACTGTTGCAGCCAATGCCCCCGGCGTTGCGGGCAGCGGCCTTCAGGACGTTGCGGCGTCCGAGGCCTCGCTCCGCCGATTCCTGCACGGCCTGCCCGGCGTCGACCAGGTCGGCCTGGAGGCGCGTGCCGCCGCTCTCGGTACCCGCTCGATCAAGACCACGGCGAAGGCGTACGCCATCGACCTGGCGATCTCGATGATCGACCTGACCACGCTGGAGGGCGCGGACACGGTCGGCAAGGTGCGCTCGCTGTGCGCCAAGGGCAGGACCCCCGACCCGACCGACCCGACCACCCCCCGCGTCGCCGCCATCTGTGTCTATCCGGACATGGTCGCCACCGCGAAGGCCGCCCTGAAGGGCACCGACATCCAGGTCGCCTCGGTGGCCACCGCCTTCCCGGCCGGCCGCGCCGCCCTCCCGGTCAAGCTCGCCGACACCGCCGACGCGGTGGCCGCGGGCGCCGACGAGATCGACATGGTGATCGACCGCGGCGCCTTCCTCTCCGGCCGCTACCTCGACGTCTTCCGCGAGATCACGGCCGTCAAGGAGGCGTGCGAGCGCCCCGACGGCAGCTCCGCCCACCTCAAGGTGATCTTCGAGACCGGCGAGCTCCAGACCTACGACAACGTCCGCCGGGCCTCCTGGCTGGCGATGCTGGCCGGCGCCGACTTCATCAAGACCTCCACCGGCAAGGTCGCCGTCAACGCGACCCCGCCGGTCACCCTGCTGATGCTGGAGGCGGTCCGCGACTTCCGCGCGGCCACCGGCGTCCAGGTCGGCGTCAAGCCCGCCGGCGGCATCCGCACCACCAAGGACGCCATGAAGTACCTGGTGATGGTCAACGAGACCCTCGGTGACGACTGGCTGACCCCGCACTGGTTCCGCTTCGGCGCCTCCAGCCTGCTCAACGACCTGCTGATGCAGCGCCAGAAGCTGGCCACCGGCCGCTACTCCGGCCCCGACTACGTGACGGTGGACTGATCACCATGGCCAAGAAGAAGAACACCGAGGAGCCCGTGGCCAAGCCCGCCGGCGGCCTCTTCGCCTACGCCCCGGCCCCGGAGTCCCCCGCCGCCGCGGGCGACATCGCCACCTCCTACGGCCACTTCATCGGCGGCGAGTTCGTCGACTCCTCCGGCAACGAGGCCCTGAAGACGGTCAACCCGGCCACCGAGCAGGTGCTCGCCGAGTTCGCCCAGGGCACCGAGGAGGACGTGGACCGCGCGGTCGCCGCCGCCCGCAGGGCCTTCGCCGACTGGTCGGCGCTGCCCGGCAGCGAGCGTGCCAAGTACCTGTTCCGGATCGCCCGGATCATCCAGGAGCGCAGCCGCGAGCTGGCCGTGCTGGAGTCGATCGACAACGGCAAGCCGATCCGCGAGACCCGCGACGTCGACCTGCCGCTGGTCGCCGCCCACTTCTTCTACTACGCGGGCTGGGCCGACAAGCTGGACTTCGCCGGCTTCGGCCCGAACCCGAAGCCGCTGGGCGTGGCCGGCCAGGTCATCCCGTGGAACTTCCCGCTGCTGATGCTGGCGTGGAAGATCGCGCCCGCGCTGGCGACCGGCAACACGGTCGTCCTGAAGCCGGCCGAGACCACCCCGCTGACCGCGCTGCGCTTCGCCGAGATCTGCCGCCAGGCCGGTCTGCCGAAGGGCGTCGTCAACATCGTCACCGGTGACGGCCGCACCGGCGCCGCGCTGACCTCCCACCCGGACGTCAACAAGGTCGCGTTCACCGGCTCCACCCCGGTCGGCCGCGCCATCGCCAAGCAGCTGGCCGGCACCCGCAAGAAGCTCTCGCTGGAGCTGGGCGGCAAGGCCGCGAACATCGTCTTCGACGACGCGCCGATCGACCAGGCGGTCGAGGGCATCGTCAACGGCATCTTCTTCAACCAGGGCCACGTCTGCTGCGCGGGTTCGCGCCTGCTGGTCCAGGAGTCGATCCAGGACGAGCTGCTGGACGCCCTGAAGCGCCGGATGGCCACCCTGCGGGTCGGCGACCCGCTGGACAAGAACACCGACATCGGCGCCATCAACTCGGCCGAGCAGCTGGCCCGGATCACCGCGCTGACCGAGGCCGGCGAGGCCGAGGGCGCCGAGCGCTGGTCGCCGGCGTGCGAACTCCCGGGCACCGGCTTCTGGTTCAAGCCGACCCTGTTCACCGGCGTGAGCCAGGCCCACCGGATCGCCCAGGAGGAGATCTTCGGCCCGGTCCTGTCGGTGCTGACCTTCCGCACCCCCGCCGAGGCGGTCGAGAAGGCCAACAACACCCCGTTCGGCCTCTCCGCCGGCATCTGGACGGAGAAGGGCTCGCGCATCCTCTGGATGGCCAACCGGCTCCGGGCCGGCGTGGTCTGGGCCAACACCTTCAACAAGTTCGACCCCACCTCGCCGTTCGGCGGCTACAAGGAGTCGGGCTACGGCCGCGAGGGTGGCCGCCACGGTCTGGAGCCCTACCTGAATGTCGAGGCCTGAGATGTCTGACACGACCTTCCAGCGTCTTGACGTCCTCAAGACCTACAAGCTGTACGTCGGCGGGAAGTTCCCGCGCTCCGAGAGCGGGCGGGTGTACGAGGTGACCGACGCAAAGGGCGAGTGGCTCGCCAACGTCCCGCTGGGCACCCGCAAGGACGCCCGCGACGCCGTCGTGGCCGCCCGCAAGGCGGTCAAGGGCTGGTCCGGCACCACCGCGTACAACCGCGGCCAGGTGCTGTACCGGGTGGCCGAGATGCTCCAGGGCCGGCGCGAGCAGTTCGCCGCCGAGGTGGCCGTCTCCGAGGGCATCGGCCCGAAGAAGGCCGCCGCGCTGGTGGACGCCGCGATCGACCGCTGGGTCTGGTACGCGGGCTGGACCGACAAGGTCGCCCAGATCGCGGGCGGCGCCAACCCGGTCGCCGGGCCGTTCTTCAACCTCTCCACCCCGGAGCCGACCGGCGTGGTCGGGATCGTCGCCCCGCAGGCCGGGTACGGGCACTCGCTGCTCGGCCTGGTCTCGGTGATCGCCCCGGCGATCGCCACCGGCAACACGGTCGTGGTCGCGGCCGCCGCGGACGCCCCGCTGCCCGCGCTGTCGCTGGGCGAGGTGCTGGCCACCTCGGACGTCCCGGGCGGCGTGGTCAACATCGTCTCGGGCCGGACGGCGGACATCGCCCCCACCCTGGCCTCGCACCAGGACGTCAACGCGCTGGACCTCACCGGAGCCATCGCCGTCGACGGTCCCGGCGCGCCGCAGCCGCTGGAAGCGGCCGCCGCGGATACCCTGAAGAGGGTAGTCCGTCCGGTGCTGGACCCGTTCGCCCAGGACTGGACCAATGCGCCCGGTACGGACCGGCTACTCTCGTTCCTGGAGACGAAGACGGTCTGGCACCCGATGGGGATCTGACCTCCCCGCTCCGAGTAACAACTCCACAAGCTGGCCGTCCCCAGTGCCCTCACCCCCCAGGGCCCGGACGGTCATTGGACGGACCCGCGCCTCTCCCCCCCTGGCGCGGGTCCGTCGGCGTTCCCGCGACTTTCGTCGCCGCCCGGGCCGACTTTCGGGGCTCCCGGTCCGTACGCGTCCGGACCATGATCGTCGGGACGGAACCGGCCGAGGGGGCGCGATGGAAGAACTGGGCGAGCTGATGGCACTCGTCACGGACGGCGTGCTGCGCCGGTGGCGGGTGGCCCGGGCCCGCCGCCGGCTGGCCGCCGGGAAGGCGGTGCGGCTGCCCTGCTCGGCCCGCTCCGACCGGCCCGGCCGACGGCCCGGCTACGTCAACGGGACGCTGGGGATCACCCCCGGAGCCGCCACCGCGTGCTTCCGCGCGCGCGGCGCCGACCCGCTCGAACTGCCCGTCGGGGGCGCCTTCCACGAACCCGAGCCCGACACCTGGCACGACCAGGACTGGGCCGCCACCGCGTACCGGCCGCCCGGCGGCGGGGAGCCGGTGTACCTCCAGGTGGACAGCCGCTGCCTGCCGATGGTCCGGTCCGCCCTGGCCGGCCCGAAGCCGCATCAGAAGGTCTGAGCCGACCGGTTTCGGCAACCGGCCGGGATGCGTCAGACTGGTGTCCCGTGAGTGACTCCCCCATGAACCCCGCACCGACCGGGCATGCCCGGGTGATCCTGCTCTCCGGGCCCTCCGGGTCGGGGAAGTCCTCGCTGGCCGAGCGCAGCGGCCTGCCGGTACTCCAGCTCGACGACTTCTACAAGGATGGGGACGACCCGACCCTGCCGCGGCTGCCGGACGGCGCCGTCGACTGGGACTCCCCGCTGGCCTGGCACCGCGACCAGGCCGTCGCCGCGATCCGCGCCCTGCACGAGCACGGGCGCACGGACGTCCCGGTGTACTCGATCCCGGACAACGGCCGGATCGGCACCCGCGGCCTGGAGCTGGGCGGGGCGGGCGCGTTCATCGCGGAGGGCATATTCGCCGCCGAGATCACCGCCGAGTGCGCCGACCAGGGCCTGCTGGGCGACGCCCTGTGCCTGCGCAACGGCGCGCTCACCACGGCCTGGCGCCGGCTGCGCCGGGACGTCCGGGAGGGCCGCAAGTCGCTGCTGGTGCTGCTGCGCCGGGGCCTGCGGCTGATGCGGGCCGAGCGGTCCATCGTCGGACGGCAGGTCGCGCTCGGCTCGTACGCGTGCGCCGGCCCGGAGGCCGAGCGGCGGATCCGCGCCGCGGCCCGGAGCACCGAGCTCTCCGCGGCCTGAACCCCGGGGCCGGATCCCGCGGCCCGGACCGGACCGGCCCGCCCGCGCCGCGGGGCCGTGACACCCAGGACATGACGAAGGGCCCGGTGCGTCTCCCCCGCACCGGGCCCTTCGCCTTCCCCGAACGGTCCTCGGCTCCCCCACGGGCGTGCTCCCCCGAGCCGCTGCCCCCGGACCGTGACCGTCCGCTTCCCGTCCCCCGACGGGAGTCCTCGTTACGCGACCAGCTCGCCGAACGCCCGGACGGTGTCGCCCGACTTGTTCAGGTGCTCGTCCTCGCGCAGCCGGCGCAGGGCGCGCCAGATGCTGCTCTTGACCGTGCCGACGCTGATCCCCAGCACGTCGGCGATCTCCGGGTCGGTCTTGCCCTCGTAGTACCGCAGCACCAGCATGGTGCGCTGGTTCTCCGGCAGCTTCGCCAGCGCCTGCCAGAGCACGGTGCGCAGCTCGGTGCCGCCCATCGCGTCGGTGTCGCCGGCCGTCTCCGGCAGCTCCTCGGTCGGGTACTCGTTGACCTTGCGGCGCCGCCAGGCGGAGATGTGCAGGTTGGTCATGGTGCGGCGGAGGTACCCGCCGACCGCGGCCTTGTCGGTGATCCGGCCCCAGGCCCGGTAGGTGCTGAAGAGCGCGCTCTGCAGCAGGTCCTCGGCCTCGTAGCGGTCACCGGTCAGGTGGTAGGCCGTGGCGTACAGGGAGGCGCGGCGCTCGCGCACGTACGCGGTGAACTCCGTGATGTGGTCCTCCGCGACGGCCGGGTGCTCCCCCTGCGCGCCTCCCTGTCCCGCCTCGGTGGTGCGGGCCGCGGCGGGGTTCAGCCGCAGCAGCGTCGCACCGGCGGCCTCACGACCGGTCGGCTCCCCCGAACCGAACGTCCGCAGGCCGTTCCCCCCGGTCCCCCGGTTACCCCCCGGGGCGTCCTTGCCCTCGACGCGGACGGGGAGGATCCCCCGCAGCGTGAGGGTGTTGGCGGAGTCGGCCGAACTCCCCAGACGGCCGATCCCGTACAGCTCCCCCGTCCTGCCGCCGCCGCTCACCCGACGGGCGCCAGGGTTTCCACCGGTGCTGTGCGCGCACCCCCGCACGGTCACGGCACCGGAGTTCTCGTCGGTCCTGACCTCGTACCGGGTCCGGTGGGACGTGGCTGACGAACGCGCGGTGCGGACAGCCGGGTTGGTCCGGGTCTGAAGCATGGCGTTCATCGTGCGCCCCCTGGGTCGGTACGAGCGGTTCCGGTAGCCGCCCTTCAGCCGGCCTTGCGGCCCGCTGTCCTGCGGCGACATGGAAAATCCTGCCCGCCGGTTGTGATGGCGCTGTCCGCCGACTGTCACAGGGGTGTCACAGGAGGGGGCCGAACATCCCGGACCGCCTCCCTCCGTACCGGACGCCGGTGGCGTCCGTTCCGGTTCCCGGAGGGACGGTGGGTGGTCCGGGGGGTGATTCGGCGCGGCCGGTGGGCCAAAATGGGGCCGTGCCTTTCCTCCTTCTGATCGAGGACGACGACGCCATCCGGACCGGCCTCGAACTCGCTCTCACCCGCCAGGGCCACCGCGTGGCCACCGCCGCCTCCGGCGAGGACGGCCTGAGGCTCTTCAAGGAGCAGCGGCCCGACCTGATCGTTCTGGACGTGATGCTGCCCGGGATCGACGGCTTCGAGGTGTGCCGCCGGATCCGCCGCACCGACCAGCTGCCGATCATCCTGCTCACCGCGCGCTCGGACGACATCGACGTGGTGGTGGGCCTGGAGTCCGGCGCGGACGACTACGTCGTGAAGCCGGTGCAGCCACGCGTGCTGGACGCCCGGATCCGGGCGGTGCTGCGGCGCGGCGAGCGGGAGAGCTCGGACTCCTCTGCCTACGGCAGCGTGGTGATCGACCGCGCGGCGATGACCGTCACCAAGGACGGACAGGACCTCCAGCTCACCCCGACCGAGCTGCGGCTGCTGCTGGAGCTCAGCCGCCGCCCCGGCCAGGCGCTCTCCCGCCAGCAGCTGCTGCGGCTGGTCTGGGAGCACGACTACCTCGGCGACTCCCGCCTGGTGGACGCGTGCGTACAGCGGCTGCGGGCCAAGGTCGAGGACGTGCCGTCCGCGCCGACGCTGATCCGCACCGTCCGCGGGGTGGGCTACCGGCTGGACCCGCCGGCCTGACCCCGAACGCCTCCGACCAGCCCCACCCGCCCCTGAACTCCCGTACCACGACAGGCTCTTGTGACTGACCATCAGACGACTGCCCGGCGGTTCCCGACGGGCCGGTGGCGTCGGCTGCGCTCCCTGCGGGTGCGGCTGATCGCGGTGTTCGCGGCCGTCGCGCTGCTCGCCGCCGTCTCGGCCTCCGGTATCGCGTACTGGCTGAACCGCGACGCGGTGCTCAAGCGCGCCCAGGACACCGCGCTGAACGACTTCCGGGTCTCGCTCACCCGCAACGTCTCCGAGCTGCCGCTGAACGCGAGCTGCCCGGAACTGGCCGCGCTGGCGTCCAACGTGGCCAGCTCCGGGCTGACGTACGACGTGGTGGTGGTCGACGCGGCGCACCCGGAGTGCACGGCCTCCTCCGACCCCGCGAACTTCACGCTGGCGGACGTCCCGGCGGCGCTGCAGTCCACCGTCGCCAAGCCGCGCGAGATCACCGAGAACAACCCGTACCCGTACCACCTGTACTGGCAGCGGCAGAACCTGGAGGGCCGGCCGTTCGTGATCGGCGGCACCAAGGTGGTGCCGAACGGCCCGACGGCGTACATGTTCAAGTCGCTGGAGAACGAGCGGGCCGACCTCAACACGCTGGGCTGGTCGCTGGCCATCGCCACGCTGCTCGCACTGATCGGCTCGGCGCTGCTCGCCCAGGCCGCCTCGGCGACCGTGCTGCGGCCGGTCAAGCGGCTCGGGGACGCCGCCCGCAGGCTCGGCGAGGGGCACCTGGACACCCGGCTGGAGGTCGAGGGCTCGGACGAACTCGCCGACCTGGCACGGACCTTCAACCGGGCCGCGGAGTCGCTGCACGAGCAGGTCGAGGAGCTGAGCGCGCGCGAGGCGCAGAGCCGGCGGTTCGTCGCCGACATGTCGCACGAACTGCGCACCCCGCTGACCGCGATGACCGCCGTGACCGACATCCTGGAGGACGAGGCCGAGTCGCTGGACCCGATGATCGAGCCGGCCGTCCGGCTCGTGGTCAGCGAGACCCGGCGACTGTCCGACCTGGTGGAGAACCTCATGGAGGTGACCCGCTTCGACGCCGGTACCGCCAGGCTGGTCGCCGACGAGGTGGACATCGCCGACCTGATCATGTCCTGCATCGACGGGCGGGCCTGGTACGACGCGGTCGAACTGGACGCCCCGCGCGGGATCCTGGCCGTGGTCGACCCGCGCCGGCTCGACGTGGTCTTCGCCAATCTCATCGGCAACGCGCTGAAGCACGGCGGCTCGCCGGTGCGGGTCGGGGTCCGGCAGGACGGGGAGTCGGTCGTGGTCGAGGTCTCCGACAGCGGTCCGGGCATCCCGGAGGACGTGCTGCCGCACGTCTTCGACCGCTTCTACAAGGCGGACCGCGGGCGGGCGCGCTCGGAGGGCAGCGGCCTCGGGCTGTCGATCGCGATGGCCAACGCGCAGATACACGGGGGGACGATCACGGCGGCGAACGGGGAGGTCGGCGCGGTGTTCACCCTGACCCTGCCGCTGGCCCCGCCGCCTCCGCCGTCAGCGGGCGGGACCGAGGACGGCCCCGCCGGCGACGCCGCCGAGGACAAGGACACCACGTGACCACCCCCACCGACACCGCCGTCCCCCGCACCGTCCTGCGCCGCGGCGCCGGCGTGCTGCTGCTGCTCGCGCTGGCCTCCGGCTGCGGCATCCGGCCGACCGCCGTGCCGGTCGACGCCGGCGCGCCCGCCAGCCGGACGGCCTGCCCGACCACGCCGCACATACCGGCGGCCCTGGCCACCCCGCCGGGACCGGCCCCGACCGTGACCCCGACCCGTGGCGCCAAGGCGGCCGTGAGTCCGAGCCCGTCACCCGCTCCGGTGACGCCGGGCAGCCCGCCGCCGGACAACGTGTTCGGCGCCGTGCCGACGACGTCGCCCTGCCGGTAGGCCACCGGGGAGGAGGGAGCGGACGGGACTCGGGGGGCGCGTTTGGGAATGTTCACGCCGGGTGTGGAACCGACGTGCCGTCGACCCACGTCCTTCCCCCCGTGCAGCGAGATGGCACCAGGACACGCGACGAGCGTTCCGGCGCGGGGACAGGGAGCAGCCCGGCGTCGGCCGTCCACCGTCCCCTCCGGTTGGCCGGGCTGGCGGGTCTCGCCGGCCACCTTGCACTGGCGCTCTGGCTGGTGCTGAGACCACTGCCGGTGGCCTGGGTGTACGACGCCAACCTGACGCCGCTCGCCTCGCTCCGCTCCTCCAGCGGCTGGCAGGTGGTCGGCGAACTCCTGCTGCTGGCCCCGCTCGGGGTCCTGCTGCCGCTGGCCGGCGGCCGGCTCCGGGCCCCCTGGCTGCCGTCCTTCCTGCGCACCACCGGCGTCTCCGCGCTGCTGGCGACCGCGCTGGAGTTCCTCTCGTCCTGGGCACCCGGGCACGTCCTCAACGTGGACCACATCCTGCTCGCCGTGGCCGGCGTGGCCGTCGCCCACCTCGCGCTCGTCCCCGGCCTGCGGCACCTGCTGCGGGACCGGCGGCCGCGGGCGCCCCGGATGCCGGTGCTCTCCGTGCCGCCGGTGGCCGTCACCCCGGTCACGGCCGTCGCACCCACCGCCCGCCGGCGCGCCTACGCCGAACCGACGCCGCCCGCCCGCTGAGCCGGCCGCGGGGCCCGGACCACCCGGCCGCCGACCTCCACCAGCCCGCCCGGGCACGGTCCGGCCAGCAGCTGCGAGCCCCGGCCCTGGGTGACGGTCAGCGCCCGCCCCAGGCTCGCGGCCAGCAGCAGGGCGGCCGCTCCCGTCGCCTCGTCCTCGTCGATCCCGTCGCCCCGCCCGGGGAAGGCCCGGGCCCGTACGGTGCCGGCCGCCTCGTCCTGCCAGGCCCAGGCGTAGACCCACTCCCCCGGCGGCGGCACCTCCAGCGCCTCCACCTCGGCCGCCGAGCCGTACTGCCGCAGCGTGCGCCCCGGGGCCCACTCCGGCCGGGCCGCGATCCGGGTCAGCCCGTCCGCGCGCCGCACCGCCACCTCGCCGGCGGCCGTGACCAGCCGGTCCACCCCGAGCAGCCAGGCCGCGCCCACGCACGGGTGGCCGGCGAACGGCAGGCGCACCGACGGGGTGTAGATGTCGATCTCCCCGCGCTCCGGGTCGTCGACGAACACCGTCTCGCTGAAGCCCAGTTCGCGGGCGATCCGCTGCCGGTCCGCACGCCCCGGAACGGCGGCGCCGTCGCGCACCACGCCGAGCGCGTTGCCGTGCCCGCCGTCCGGCCCGCAAAAGACCCGCAGCACCTCAAAAACCGTCATTTCCCACCTCGTCGACTGCCGCTGCGGCACAGCGCAATGACACCGTGACACAAAGGCGGCGACGAATGTCGGCCGCCTTTAGTACTGTGCGCTCTCGTCCCCGAACGGCGCCTGCCGTTTTTCTTCTTCCCTTCCCCAGGAAACCGCTTTGAACAATCTGGACTTCAGCGCCGAACCGCTCTTCTCCTGGTACGTCGTACTGCTGGCGCTCAGCGGCGTCATCATGGTGGCCCTCGGGGCCGCCGCCGGCGGGCTGAAGGCCGGCCTGCGCGTCCTCAACGTCGTCCTCGGCCTCGGCTTCCTCGGGTACGCCTACTACCTGGCGTTCGTCTTCGAGGGCGGCACGTACTACATCTTCTTCAAGGTGTTCATCCTGCCGGTCGGCATGATCGTCGCCTCGGTGAAGGCGCTCGTCGAACGCGGCAACGCCAAGCAGCAGCAGTCCGCCCAGGCGGCCGCCGCGTTCAACCCCAACGCGCCGCAGGGGGCCTTCAACCCGAACGCGCCGTTCAACCCCAACGCGCCGCAGGGGGCCTTCAACCCGAACGCGCCGTTCAACCCGAACGCCCCGCAGGCCCCGTACGCCCAGCAGCCGGGCGTGCCCGTCCCGCCGCCGGCCGGCGCCCCGGTTCCCCCGGTCGCGCCGCAGGCCGCTCCGCCCGCACCGCCGCAGGGCGGCGCGCCGTACCAGCCGGGCGTCCCCCCGCAGCCGGTGGCGGACAACCCGTACGCGCAGCCGCCGCAGAACCCGGTCGGCTGACCGCGCCACCGGCTCGTACGCACACCGGAAGGCCCGTCCGTCCCCGCGCGACAGCGGGGGCGGACGGGCCTTCCGGCACGTCAGGGCCGGTTCCCGGCACCGCCCCGCACCCGGTTGCGGCGCCGCGCCACCACCAGGGTGCCGACGCCCATGGCGATCGCGGTCACCCCGGTGATCGCCATCGGCGCCGCGGCCGTGCCGCCACCGGTGGAGGCCAGCCGGGTGTCGGCGGCCGGGGCGGCCACCGCCCGCGGGC
>NZ_JBSHAP010000146.1:0-22246 GCF_053611565.1 Kitasatospora sp. NPDC054795 | reverse complement strand
CCGCCACACCGTGGCGGCACCCCGACCGGCTTTCGGTCAGCCCTTGACGCAGACGACCTGCTTGAGGTGCGCGACCACCTCGACGAGGTCCTTCTGCTGCTCGATGACCTTCTCGATGTTCTTGTAGGCGCCCGGGATCTCGTCCACCACGCCGCCGTCCTTGCGGCACTCCACGCCCTTGGTCTGCTCGGCCAGGTCCTGGGCGGTGAACCGCTTCTTCGCCGCGGTACGGCTCATCTTGCGGCCGGCGCCGTGCGAGGCGGAGTTGAACGACGACGCGTTGCCCAGACCGCGGACGATGTAGGAACCCGTCCCCATCGAGCCGGGGATGATCCCGAGGTCGCCGGAGCCGGCCCGGATCGCGCCCTTGCGGGTCACCAGCAGGTCGACGCCGTCGTACCGCTCCTCCGCCACGTAGTTGTGGTGGCAGCTGATGACCTCGTCGAAGGCGACCTCCGCCTTGGTGAACTCGCGCCGGACGACGTCCTGGAAGAGCGCCATCATGACCGCGCGGTTGTGCTTGGCGTACTCCTGCGCCCAGAACAGGTCCTGGCGGTAGGCGGCCATCTCCGGGGTCTTCGCCAGGAAGACGGCCAGGTCCCGGTCGATCAGGCCCTGGTTGTGCGGCAGCGCGCGGGCGACGCCCATGTGGTGCTCGGCCAGTTCCTTGCCGATGTTGCGCGATCCGGAGTGCAGCATCAGCCAGACCGCATCGGTCGTGTCAACACACAGTTCTATGAAGTGATTTCCTCCACCGAGCGTCGCCATCTGCTGCATCGCCCGCTCGCGGCGCCACTTGACGTCCTCCGCGATGCCGTCGAAGCGCCGCCAGAAGTCGTCCCAGCCCGCCGCGCGGAAGCCGTACAGCTTGGCCGGGTCGACCGGGTCGGCGTGCAGGCCGCGGCCGACCGGGATGGCCCGCTCGATCTCGCGGCGCAGGACGGAGAGGTCGTCCGGGAGGTCCTGAGCGGTGAGCGAAGTCTTCACCGCGCTCATCCCGCAGCCGATGTCGACGCCGACCGCCGCCGGGCAGACCGCGTCCTTCATGGCGATGACGGAGCCGACCGTCGCGCCCTTGCCCAGGTGGACGTCGGGCATCACGGCGAGGCCGTGCAGCCACGGCAGGGAGCTGATGTTGCGCAGCTGCTGGAGGGCCTGGCCCTCGACGGTGGCCGGGTCGGTCCACATCCGGATCGGGACGCGGACGCCGGGTACCTCGGTGTACGACATGGGTGAACGACCTCCAGGGGCCGGGTGGTTCGGGGAATGTGGTGCCGCGCGAGGAATCCCGGTGCGGCTCGGGGAAGTTCAGGAGGTGGGGCTCAGACGCCCTGGGCGACGGTGCGGGGGGAATACGGCCTCGGGGAGCGTCGTATGGCTTGCTCGACCCGCATGGTGACCGCCTCCCTTCCTTCGTCGCAGTTCGCGGTACACGGTCCGCAGTTCGCGGTGCGCAGTTCGCGGTTCGCGGTGCGCAGTTCGCGGTTCGCACGTGCTGTGCGCCGGGGAACATCTATCCACGGAACGGGTGCGGCCCGCAATGGATTTAAAGACGCGTCCGGCCCGGCGGAGCGGGTGCTCCACCGGGCCGGACGGAACCGCGAAAGGCGTCAGCTGACGACGGTGACCTCGCCGATGCCGAGCGCCCGCACGTCGTCGGCGATCACGGCGGCGTCGCCGACCAGGACGGTGACCAGCCGGTCCGGCGGGAAGGCCGCGACGACCGCCTCGGTGGCGGCGGCGGTGCGCAGCTCGGCGAGCTGCCGGTAGACCTCGGCCTGGTAGTCGTCCGGCAGGTACTGCTCGACCTGGTCGGCCAGCGTGCCGGCGACCGAGCCCGCGGTCTCGTACTTCAGCGGGGCGACGCCGACCAGGAACTGCACGGCCTCGTCGCGCTCGGCGTCGGTGAGGCCCTCGGCGGCGAGGGTGCGCAGGATGGTCCAGGTGTCGGCCAGCGCGGGGGCGGTGGAGGCGGTGTCCACCGAGCCGCTGATGGCGAGCATCGCGCGCCCGCTGCCGTCGGCGGCCGAGCGCAGCGGCTGGGCGAAGGCGCGCACGCCGTAGGTGTAGCCCTTCTCCTCGCGCAGGACGCGGTCGAGGCGGGAGGTGAGGGTGCCGCCGAGGCAGTAGGTGCCGAGGGTCTGGGCGGCCCAGACCGGGTCATGGCGGTCGGGCCCGATCCGGCCGATGAGCAGCTGGGTCTGGACGGAGCCGGGGCGGTCCACGATGACGACGCGGCCGCGGTCGTCGCCGGTGACCGGGGCGTGGACGGACGGCTCGGCGGCCGTCCCGGTCCAGGTGCCGAGGGTGCTCTCCAGCAGCGCCGGCAGGTCCACCCCGGTGAGGTCGCCGACCACCACGACGGTGCCGGTCGCGGGGCGCACATGGGCGTCGTAGAAGGCCTTGACGGCGGCGCGGTCGATCGACTTGACGGTGTCGGCGGTGCCGGCGCGGGGCCGGGAGAGCCGGTCGGCGGCGTCGAAGAGCTCGGCGTACAGGGCCTTGGCGGCGCGCCGGGCGGGGTTGGCCTGCTCGTGGACGATCTCGTCCAGGCGGTTGGCGACCAGCCGCTCGATCTCCGCCTCGGGCAGCGCGGGGGTGCGCAGGGCGTCGGCCAGCAGGGACAGGCCGCGCTGGAGCCGGGAGGCGGGCACCTCCAGGGAGATCCGGATGCACGGGTGGTCGGCGTGCGCGTCCAGGGTGGCGCCGGCGCGCTCCAGCTCGGCGGCGAACTCCTCGGCGCTGAGGCTGTCGGTGCCCTCGCTGAAGGCGCGGGCGAGGATCCCGGCGATGCCGTCGAGGCCCTCGGGCTCGGCCGCGAGCGGGACGTCGAGCAGGACCTCGACGGCGACCAGCTGCTGGCCGGGCCGGTGGCAGTGCAGGACGGTGATGCCGTTGCCGAGGGCGGCCCGCTCGGGGGCGGGGAAGTCCCAGGGGCTGGGCGTGCCCGGCCGGGGCTGCGGGTGGAAGGTCATGGCGGGGACGAAGTCGGTGCTCATACGGCGGCACCCTCCTCTTCGGAAGCGGCGTCGGAGTCGGCGTCGGTCTCGGCGGCGGCGGTCGGCTCGTAGGCGAGGACGGCCCGGTTGTCGGGGTGGAGCCGGGCCTTGGCGACGGCCTGGACCTCTTCGGCGGTGACGTCGAGGACCTTGGGGAGGGCGTCGTTGAGCAGCTTGGGGTCGCCGAACAGGACGGCGTAGCGGCACAGTTCGTCGGCGCGGCCGGCGACGGTGGTGAGCCGGTCGAGCCACTCGCGCTCGATCTGGGCCTGGGCGCGTTCGAGTTCCTCGGCGGTGGGGCCCTCGGCGGCGAAGCGGGCGAGCTCCTCGTCGACGGCGGTGCCGATCCGCTCGACGGTGGCGTCGCCGGAGGTCTTGACGTCGAGCCAGCCGAGGCTGGGGGCGCCGGCCAGCCGCAGCAGGCCGAAGCCGGCGGCGACGGCGGTGCGGTCGCGGCGGACCAGCCGGTTGTAGAGGCGGCTGGACTCGCCGCTGCCGAGGATGGTGAGGGCGAGGTCGGCGGCGTCGGCCTCGCGGGTGCCGTCGTGCGGGAGGCGGTAGGCGGCCATCAGGGCGCGCGAGGGGACGTCCTCGTGGATCTCCTCGCGGATCTCCCGCCCGATGGTCTCGGGGAGTTCGCCCGAGCGCGGGGGCTGCTTGCCGTCGTGCGCGGGGATGGAGCCGAAGTACTTCTCGACCCAGGCGACGGTCTGCTCGGGGTCGATGTCGCCGACGATGGACAGGACGGCGTTGTTGGGCGCGTAGTACGTCCGGAAGAACGTGCGGGCGTCCTCCAGGGTGGCCGCGTCGAGGTCGGCCATGGAGCCGATCGGCGTGTGGTGGTACGGGTGGCCGTCGGGGAACGAGAGCGCGGTGAGCTTCTCGAAGGCGGTGCCGTACGGGACGTTGTCGTAGCGCTGGCGGCGCTCGTTCTTGACGACGTCGCGCTGGTTCTCCATGGACGTCTCGTCGAGCGCGGCGAGCAGCGAGCCCATCCGGTCGGCCTCCAGCCAGAGGGCGAGCTCCAGCTGGTGGGCGGGCATGGTCTCGAAGTAGTTGGTGCGCTCGAAGCTGGTGGTGCCGTTGAGCGAGCCGCCGGCGCCCTGGACGAGCTCGAAGTGCCCGTTGTTGGAGACGTTGGCCGAGCCCTGGAACATCAGGTGCTCGAAGAGGTGGGCGAGGCCGGTGCGGCCCTTGACCTCGTGGCGGGAGCCGACGTCGTACCAGAGGCAGACGGCGGCGACCGGGGTCAGGTGGTCCTCGGAGAGGACGACGCGCAGGCCGTTGGCCAGGCGGTGCTCGGTGATGGCGATGCCTCGGCTGGAGGCGGGGGCCGGGTTGGCCATGCGCTCGGGTCCTTCCCGTCGTCGATGTCGGGGTTCGTGTGGCGTCCCCCATTGTGGTGCAACGTGCGGGAGCCGTGTTCGTGTCCGCGCGGACGGGGCCGTTCGCCAGGGGCGGAAGAGGGCCGCTGACCGGGAGTGTCGGCGAGAGGGTCCACAATGGGGGCGCCGCGCCCTGTCGGCGGCACCCGGTTGACGGGTCCGGCGGCGGGACGGTGCGGAGACGGCCGACGACCGCCCCCGGGCGTTCGGCGACCGACCGACGACCTACCGAGACACAGCCAGCGACACGTAAGGGAGCCCCGCCGCGATGGCCCGCCGCAGTTCGCAGACCCCGCCGCCCGGAGACTTCGAGGAGCGGATCCTCGACGTCGACGTCGTGGACGAGATGCAGGGCTCCTTCCTGGAGTACGCCTACTCGGTGATCTACTCGCGTGCGCTGCCCGACGCACGGGACGGCCTGAAGCCGGTGCACCGCCGGATCCTGTACCAGGCCAACGAGATGGGCCTGCGCCCCGAGCGCGCGCACGTGAAGTGCGCGCGCGTGGTGGGCGAGGTGATGGGCCGGCTGCACCCGCACGGTGACGCGTCCATCTACGACTCCGTGGTGCGCATGGCGCAGCCGTTCTCGATGCGGCTGCCGCTGATCGACGGCCACGGCAACTTCGGTTCGCTGGGCAACGACGACCCGCCGGCCGCGATGCGCTACACCGAGTCGCGGCTGACGGCCGCCTCGATGGCGATGGTGGAGTCGATCCACGAGGACACCGTCGACTTCGGCCCGAACTACGACGGCAGCGAGCAGGAGCCGCTGGCGCTGCCGGCCGCGTTCCCGAACCTGCTGGTGAACGGCGCGACGGGCATCGCGGTCGGCATGGCGACGAACATGCCGCCGCACAACCTCTCCGAGGTGGTGGCCGCGGCCCGGCACCTGATCAAGCACCCGAGCGCCGACCTGGACACGCTGATGCGCTTCGTGCCCGGTCCGGACCTGCCGACGGGCGGGCGGATCGTGGGCCTGTCGGGCATCCGGGACGCGTACGAGTCGGGCCGCGGCACGTTCAAGATCCGGGCGACGACGACGGTGGAGGCGGTGACGGCCCGCCGCAAGGGCATCGTGGTCACCGAGCTGCCGTACAACGTCGGCCCGGAGAAGGTCATCTCGAAGATCAAGGACCTGGTCAACGCGAAGAAGCTCCAGGGCATCGCGGACGTCAAGGACCTGACCGACCGCGAGCACGGGCTGCGGCTGGTCATCGAGGTGAAGAACGGCTTCGTGCCGGAGGCGCTGCTGGAGCAGCTGTACAAGCTGACGCCGATGGAGGAGACCTTCGGCATCAACAACGTGGCGCTGGTGGACGGCCAGCCGCTGACGCTGGGGCTGAAGGAGCTGCTGGAGGTCTACGTCGACCACCGCTTCACCGTGGTGCGCCGGCGCAGCGACTTCCGCCGCCGCAAGCGCGAGGAGCGGCTGCACCTGGTCGAGGGCCTGCTGGTGGCCCTGGTCGACATCGACGAGGTCATCGCGATCATCCGGTCGAGTGACAACGCCCAGCAGGCGAAGGAGCGCCTGATGGAGCGCTTCTCGCTGTCGGAGACGCAGACCGCGTACATCCTGGACACCCCGCTGCGGCGGCTGACCCGCTTCGACCGGGTGGAGCTGGAGCAGGAGAAGGCGAAGCTGACCTCGGAGATCGCGGACCTGACCGAGATCCTGGAGTCGGACACCAAGCTGCGCAGCGTGGTGTCGTCCGAACTGGGCGCGGTGTCGAAGCAGTTCGGCACCGAGCGGCGCACGGTGCTGCTGGAGGCGGGAGCGGTGCCCTCGGCGGCGCTGGCGGTGCCGCTGGAGGTCGCGGACGACCCGTGCCGGGTACTGCTGTCGTCGACCGGTCTGCTGGCGCGGACGGCGGACGGCGAGCCGTTCGAGGTGTCGGAGAAGCGGGCGAAGCACGATGTGATCGTGTCGGCGGTGCACGCGACGGCCCGGGCGGACATCGGCGTGGTGACGTCCGCGGGCCGGGTGCTGAGGCTGCCGGTGATCGACCTGCCGGCCCTGCCACCGACGCCGTCGCCGACGCTGGCGGGCGGGGCCGCGGTGGGCGAGTTCCTGCGACTGGAGGACGGGGAGCGGGCGCTGGCGCTGACCACGCTCGACGAGTCCTCGCCGGGGCTGGCGCTGGGCACGCTGCAGGGCGTGGTGAAGCGGGTGGTGCCGGAGTGGCCGGCGAACAAGGACGAGTTCGAGGTGATCGCCCTCAAGGAGGGTGACGAGCTGGTGGGCGCGGTCGAACTGCGCACCGGCGAGGAGGACCTGGTCTTCATCGCCTCGGACGCCCAGCTGCTGCGCTACCCGGCGGGCCAGGTGCGTCCGCAGGGCCGCCCGGCGGGCGGCATGGCGGGCATCAAGCTGTCGGACGGCGCGCGGGTGCTGTCCTTCACGGCGGTGGACCCGGCGGCGGACGCGGTGGTGGTCTCGGTGGCCACGGCCACGGGCACGCTGTCCGACGGCGAGCAGACGAGCTGGAAGGTCACCCCGTTCGAGCAGTACCCGCGCAAGGGCCGCGCCACCGGCGGCGTGCGCTGCCAGCGCTTCCTGCGCGGCGAGGAGGCCCTGACCTTCGCCTGGGCCGGCGCCGCCCCGGCCCGCGCCGCCACCGCCAAGGGCGCCCCGGTCGACCTGCCCGAGCGCGACCCGCGCCGCGACGGCTCCGGCACCCCGGTCACCACCCCGATCGCGGTGGTCGCCGGCCCGGCGTAGCGGCCCCCGTACGAGCGGAGGGGCACCGGAGATCATCCGGTGCCCCTCCGCTTTTTCGTGCCCGCCCGACCGGGAATACGGAAGGGCGATCTCCAATTCCCGGGCATGGCCCGAACTTTGCCCACCCATGGGTTAGGTTCACCGAACAGGTGCTCCATATCGCGCCACATGCTTTGGGGGGACGGGGAGTTGGCCGAAGAGTTCAAGATCGACATGGGCCGGATGAGAACGGTGTCCAAACAGCTCGACGAATGCGGCAACCGCATGGGGGCGGTCGCCAAGAGCCTCGAAAACCTCGGAAAGGGCAAGCAGTTGGGCACCGAGCGGCTCGACTCGGCCTGCAAGGGCTTCGAGGACCACTGGCACGGCGGCATCGGCCGGATGGCCAAGCTCGCCCACGGCCTGCGCGAGGGCCTGGACGCCTCGCTCAAGAACTACGGGGACAACGAGCAGGGCACCGCCAAGGGCCTCGGCGCGACCTGAGCCAACACCCAGGGGACTGACTTCCACCATGAGTGACAAGAACTGGCCGGGCCTCGGCTTCTGCCCGGCCCCGGGGGACCTCCCGGCCATCGCCAAGATGTACGCGGACGTCGACGCCGTCGCCCGCGAACTGGAGGAACTGCGCCACGCGCTCGCCGACCTCGGCTCCGAGGGCAGCGCCTGGCAGGGCGAGGCGGCCCGCAACTTCGCCGGCAAACTGGGCGAACTGCCCAAGTACCTCACCCAGGGCCACGAGTCGATGGCCGCCTGCTCCCGGGCCCTCAAGGCCTGGCACACCCAGCTCACCGGACTGCTCTCCACCGGCCGGACCATGGAGGCCCAGGCCGTCGAACTGCGTTCCCGACTGGGCGACATGAACGTCCAGTGCGACACCGCGGGAAAGGCCCTCGACGCCTCCGCGCAGTCCACCGACGCGGCGGCCCAGACGAAGGCCAAGGCCGACTTCGAGGCCAAACTCCAGGCCCGGCAGCAGCTCGCGCACCAGCTCGACGAGGTGATCGCGAACGGCCACAAGCAACTCGCGGACCACAAGAACAAGGCCGAGGCGGCCGCCAAGGCGATCATGGAGGCATCCCGCCACCACCCGCCGGACCCGAGCTTCCTCAAGCGGATGCTGGACAAGGTGGAGCACGCCTGGCAGAAGTCGCTGGACTTCCTGGCCGAGCACGCCGACGACCTGTCCAAGATTTCGGCCGGACTGGCGATCGCGGCCCTGGTGATTCCCGGGGCCGGCCCGATCCTGGGTGCCGCGGCCATGCTGACCAGTGCGGCCGCGATGGCCGGGCACGGCATCGCCAAGTCCCGCGGACAGGACGTCTCCTGGCTGAAGATCGGAATGGACGGGCTCGGGGTGATCCCCGGTGTCGGCGCCATCAAGGGCTTCGCCACCGCCGGAAAGTCGATCACGAAAGTTCAGGGTGTGGGCGTCGTCAACAAGGTGGTCCGGGCCCCGATCAAGAACATCAGGACGTCGGTGGCCGCCGAGGGAGCCGGCGCTGCCGAGCGTACCTCGGCCGCCGGCGCAGGCCTGTTCGAGAAGACCGTGAACCCGATATCGACCAAGGCCATCGTCGGCGGGCTCAAGAAGGCAGGCGTCGAAGTGGATCCCCGCGCGGTCACCATCACGAACAAGGCGAACGGACTTGCCTACGGCTTCTACCAGGACGAGAAGAAGGAGAAGGCCCGGGAGTCCTACGTCGAGGCCCCGGGACCGCTCCCGAAGCCCGCGTACCGACCGGCGTCCGCACCGTTCCTGAACGCCGTCGGCTGAGAGAGGAGCAGCTCATGGTCAAGGACCTCCATGTGACGCTGCCGGTTTCGGGCGGACAGCTCGCCGCCGTACCCGAGGTCGCCGAGGCGGCGCGGCGGGCCGAAACGCTCTACGGGGTCACCCTGTTGAACGACGACGTGGCCCGCAACGTGGTGATCAAGCACCTGCGGAAGCGGGATCAGCAGGACTGGCACGACGAAGCCGCGGGTCTCCTCGTCCTCGGTGGCATCGTGGTCTCCTTGGTCACCGGCAATTGGGCAGCGGCGATCCTGGGGATTCCGGCCGGAATCGCGGTCTGGCTGCGGGGCGTGGGCCGCAGCTCCAGCAAGCAGACCGCCTCGGTGCACTTCACCGCGTACATCGGGTTGCTGAACCACGCCAGGCGCGCGGGGCTGACGGTCCGGATTCCCGCCGAGTGGGGAGCCGATGCCGATCGGGCCGTATGGGAGGAAGGTGCCCGGGCCGCTCCGCAGCCACCGGCCGCACACCCCACCGGTCCGGTCCCGTACACCTCCCCGGTTCCCCCGCCCGGCGTCGCCGCGCAGCCCGGCTCGTGGTGGCCGGCCGGCGCCGTGATCGACCCCAAGTTCCCGGTACTGCCTCCGGCCGGGCTCGCACAGCACTGGGCACTGGCCGGCCGGGCCCGTGAACTCGGTGCTCCGTACGGTGTCGACTTCCTGGACGAACAGGCGGTCCGGGGGCTGCTCACCGCGCAGAAACGCACCGTCCGCCGGAGATCGACGTGGAGCAAAATCTTCGCCCTGGTCCTCGTCGTGTCCGTGATGGTCGGTGTTCTCGGCTCGGACTTCACCTACGACGAGCAGCGCCGGCAGTCCATCCTCGTCATCGGCGGCCTGGTGGCCACCTGTGCGCTCACCGCTCTCCCCGCACTGAAGACGCACTGGACCTGGCACCGCTCCGGCCTGCGCGACCGGGCCGCCGCCTACCTCGACCTGCTCGTCGAGGCCCGCGCGTACGGCGTCCCGGTCCCCGTCCCGCCGTCCTGGCTGGACGTCCGCAACCGGATCCGCAAGCCCTCATGACCGCCGTGGAAGGCCCGATGTCCGACATTCCGACAGCCACCGCGGACACCCGGCTCCAGATCCGCTTCGTCGTCCCGCCCGCCTTCCACGAGGTCCCGGTGCTGGGCACCGACGACCAGGTGGCCGAGGAGCTCTGGGAGCTGGTCTGCGAGGTGCTGGCCTCCCATCCCGAGGAGACGCGGGTGCGCTGGGCCGTGGCGCTGGCCGAGCTGATCCCGCCGATGGCCGAGGCCGGGGTGATCCACGCCGGGATGTGCCTGGTGGACGTGGACGGCCGCCCCAGCACGGCGTCGATCGTGGCCTCGGTGTGCCCCCTGGTCGGCACCGAATACCCGGGCGCGGTGGACTTCCTGCTCACCCGCCTGGCCCTGTCCCGTCCGGAGGCGGAGGTGACGGCGATCGAGTTGCCGGCCGGGCGGGCGGTGGCGGTGATCGACGCCGTGGCGACCCCGGTCGACGACGGGTCGACCCCGCTGGACGGCCTGGCGGTCCCGCTCGTCGACGGGGTGCTGACCACCTCGGTGATCCAGGTGCACCTGCCGCTGCCGAACGAGTCCCAGCTGCTCTCGCTGGAGTTGAGCACCCCGTGCCCCGAGGACTGGGTGCTCTACTCGGAGCTGTTCGCCGATGTCGTCCGCAGCATCCACCTGGAGTTCGCCGACCTCCCGACCGTCTCCGAGCCGCTGTACGACACGGTGGACGAGGAGGTGGCGCAGCGGGTGAGGGCCGCGTTCGGGTGAGCCGGGTGAGGGTGATCGGGTGAGGGTAGCCTTGCCGGGGTGAGCACCTGTGCGACCGTGTCGCGTGAACTTTCGGAGCCGCTGGCAGCGACGGCGGCGGTGGCGACCACCTGGCTGCTGGTGGAGCAGAACGGGCCGTGGGGCGCGAAGGCGCTGGGTGAGAGCCACCTGGACGCGGCGGTCGGGCGGGCGCTGGAGGCGGCCGCGGCGGGGACGGGCGTGCGGGTGGCCCTGATCCGGCGGCCCGGGCGGCACGCCGACTGCCTGCCGACCGCGCGCCACGAGGTGATCGTGGCGCACACGGTGCCCGGCCGCGGCTGGGTGCGCCGGGCGGGGGTGGCGGATCCGGCGGAGCTGCTGGATCTGGACTTCGCGGCGCTGGGCGCCGGTGACCACACCGGCTTCGGAACGGAGCACGTCGGCGGCCCGGTGGCCCTGGTGTGCACCAACGGGCGGCGCGACCGCTGCTGCGCCCTGCTGGGCCGGCCTCTCGCGGCGGAGCTGGCGGCGGCCGGGCACAGCGAGGTGTGGGAGGTGACCCACCTGGGCGGGCACCGCTTCTCCCCGACGATGCTGGTGCTGCCGTACGGCTACGCGTACGGGCGGCTGACGCCGGAGACGGCCAAGGAGGTGCTGGCGGCGACGGCGGCCGGGCACGTGGTGCCGGAGTGGTCGCGGGGCTGCTCGGGTTGGGAGCGTCCGGGCCAGGCGGCCGAGCACGCGGTGCGGCTGGCCACCGGCGAGACCGGGGTGGACGTGCTGACGCTCACCCAGCGGCCGGACGGCGGGGGCCGCTGGCTGGTGACGGTGCTGCACCGGGACGGGCGGTCCTGGGAGGTGGACGTGATCGAGGCGGCCAGCGAGCCGGCCCGCCCGGAGAGCTGCGGCAAGGCGGCGGGGACGCCCTCGCGGATGGACGTGCTGTCCGTACGGGGGGTCTGATACGCGGCGGCCCCGCGCCCGTGGGGGTGAGCGCGGGACCGCTGCGGCGGAGCGTCAGCCGGCCGCCTTGGCCACGAACTCCGTGGTGTACGTCTTCGCCAGGTCGATCGTCCCCTCCTTGCCCTTGACGTCCGGGTGGAACGCGGCGAGCACCGAGAGCACCGTCTTCGGCCCGTCGGCCGGCATCACGCCGTCCGTGGTGAACATCGGCAGCGTCGCCTTGATCGCCGCCGCGTACTGCTCGGCACCGCCCTGCGCGTAGTCGGCGGGCATCTTCGCGGCGATCTCCTCGGGGGTGTGGCCGGACATCCACTTGAGGGTCTTCACGAAGGCGTTGGCGAGCTTCTGGGTGGTGTCCTTGTTCTTCTCCACCCAGTCGGTGTTCATGTACAGCGACGAGGACGGGTACAGCCCGCCGAGGGCCTCGCGCGAGCCCTCGGGGGTGCGCATGTCGTACAGGACCTTGCCGAGGCCCTTGTCCAGGATGTTCGCGACGGTCGGGTCGGTGGTCATGCCGGCGTCGATGCTGCCCTGCTGGAGCGCGGCGATGAAGGTCTGGCCGGCGCCGACCGCGATCGGGCTGAACTCGCTGACGGCGGTGCCGTTCTTGACCGCGAGGTACTTGGTGAGGAAGTCGGTCGAGGAGCCGATGCTGGTGACGCCGAGCTTCTTCCCCTTGAAGTCGGCGCCGGACCTGATGGCGTCGGCCTGCTTGGTGGAGACCACCTCGACCTCGCCGGGCGCCTGGGCGAACTGCACGACGGACTCGACCTTCTTGCCCTTGGCCTGGAGGTCGATGGTGTGGTCGTAGAAGCCGACGGCGCCCTGGACGTCCCCGGCGAGCAGCGCGGTGGTGGCGTTGACGCCGGCCGGCTCGGTCATCAGCTCGACGTTGACGCCGGCCTCGGCGAAGTAGCCGAGCCGCTGGGTGAGCATCGCGGGCAGGTAGATGACCTTGTCCAGGCCACCGACCATGATCTTGACCTTGGGTCCGTCGACCTGCTGCCCGGCGGGGGCGGCGACGGCGCCGTGGCCGGCGGTGGCGGCGTCGTTGGCACAGGCGGAGAGCGGGAGGAGCAGGGCGGCGGCGAGGGCGGCGGCGACTGGTCTGCGCATGGGTGGAGGTGCCTCTCTCTTCTGACGACGGGGGGAGTTCAGCGGCCGTCGCCCGCGTCGGCGGGCTTCCAGCGGAACAGCTTCTTCTCGGCGAAGGTCAGCAGTCCCTCGGTGAGCAGTGCGACGACGGCGAGGATGGTCATGGCCGCGTAGACGCCGGCCGCGTTGAAGGTGCCCTGGGCGGCCGCGACGAGCAGGCCGAGGCCCTTGGTGGCGCCGATGTACTCGCCGACGATGGCGCCGATCAGCGCGAAGCCGAAGCTGACGTGCAGGCTGGTGAAGATCCAGGTGGTGGCGGCGGGGATGACCACCTGGAGGGTGACCCTGCGGTTGTCGGCGCCCAGGATGCGGGCGTTGGCGACGAGGTTGCGGTCCACCTCGCGGGCGCCCTGGAAGGCGTTGAAGAACACCGGGAAGAACACCAGCACCACCGCGGAGGCGACCTTGGAGGCCGGGCCCAGGCCGAACCAGATCAGGAAGATCGGCGCGAGCACGATCCGCGGGATGGCGTTGAGCACCTTGATGTACGGCCCGAGGACATCGGCCAGGAAGCGGACCCGGCCGAGCGCGATGCCCAGCAGCACACCGCCGATGACGCCGATCACCCAGCCGGTGAGGGCCTCGTAGAGGGTGTAGCCGATCTGCTCGCCGAGCGAGCCCTGCGCGGTGCCATGGGTGGTCCACTGCCAGATCTGGTCCCAGATCCTCGACGGCTGGGAGAAGTTGAACGGATCGATGACGTCCGTCCGGGCGCAGACCTCCCACAGCCCGAGGAAGGCGACCAGCACCGCGACCCGGGCGCCGAAGACACCCAGCCTCCGGTTGCGGGCGGCCCGTTCACGGGCCTCGGTTCTCGTCGTGACGGCCGGGGGCTTCCCGGCGGCGGCCGGCACGGACGCCGGCACCTCCCCGGACCCGGACGCGGACTCCGCCCCGGCCCCGGGCACGGACTCCGCCCCGGACTCGGACGCGGACTCGGATGCGGTCTCAAGCGGCACGACCCGCTCCTCTCTCCCGGGTGATGCGCACCTCTTCGCCGAGCGAGGCCCAGATCTCGCGGTACAGCTCGACGAACCTCGGTTCCAGTCGGACGGCCTCCACGCTGCGCGGGCGCGGCAGGTCGACGGTGAAGATCTCCTTGACGGTGGCCGGTCCTGCCGTCATGACGACGACCCGGTCGGCGAGCGCGATGGCCTCGTCCAGGTCGTGGGTGACGAAGACGACCGACGCCGCGTCCCTGGCGGAACCGGTCCCCGCCCACAGCTCCAGCAGCTGGTCCGACATCAGCGCCCGGGTCTGCACGTCCAGTGCCGAGAACGGCTCGTCCATCAGCAGGATCGCCGGGTCGTTGACGAAGGTCTGGGCGAGCGCGACGCGTTTGCGCATGCCGCCGGACAGCTGGTGCGGGTAGCGGTCCTCGAAGGCGGCCAGGCCGACCCGGCCGAGCCAGTCCCGGGCCCGCTCCCGGGCCTCGGCGGCGGGCACGCCGCGGAAGCGCGGGCCGGTCATCACGTTGGACAGGACGGTGCGCCAGGGGAAGACGGCGTCCTGCTGGAAGACGAACCCGACCTTGGGGTCGATCCCGCGCACGGGCTCGCCGTACACCCGGACCTCGCCCTCGGTGGGCTCCTCCAAGCCGCTGACCAGCGTCAGCGTGGTGGACTTGCCGCAGCCGGTGGGGCCGACGACGGCGATGAACTCGCCTTGGGCGACGGTCAGATCGAGATCGCGGACGGCGGTGTGCAGCGCCCCGGAGGGGGTGCGGAACCGTTTGGTCGCGCCGGTCAGCTCGATCGCCGGGGTCTTGCTCATGTCGATCCTCCCGGGTCTGTTGCCTGCCCCGGAAAGGTAGGAGCGGGCCCGGTCCCGGCGGGAGCCTTCTTCGCGTAGTGCGACTTCTCCGCATAGAGGGGTGTTCTGCTCGTTTTGCTTCCGCTACAACTGCGGGGACGCGGCTGACAGAAACACCCCGGAAACATAGGGTGTCCCGACCCCACCCATCGGCGCCCCGACCGCCCCCCGAGGACGCCCGATCCCCCGCAGCCGCCGAGAGGAGGTCCGGATGAAGCTCCCCCGCGGACCCCGCCGGGTCTTCGCCCAGCTGCTGCTCAGCCAGACCGTCGTCACCGTCGGTGTCACCGCCGTGACCGCCGGGCTGTTCCTGGCCCCGGTCAGCAGCGAGCTGGACCACGACGCGATGCAGCGGGCGCTGTCGATCGCCCAGGCCACCGCCACCGACGAGAACATCGCCCGGGCCGCCGCCGGCCGCGACGTGGTGGCCGCCCAGCGCAACGCCGAGCAGATCCGGCTGGCCACCGGCGCCAGTTTCGTGGTGGTCACCGACCTGGACGGCATCCGGCTCTCGCACACCGACCCGGGCCGGATCGGCCAGCGCGTCAGCACCGATCCGGAGCCGGCCCTCAGCGGCCGCAGCGTCACCGCCATCCAGCAGGGCACCCTGGGCCGCACCGCCCGCG
Organism: Kitasatospora sp. NPDC054795; assembly: GCF_053611565.1. Classification (NCBI taxonomy): domain Bacteria; kingdom Bacillati; phylum Actinomycetota; class Actinomycetes; order Kitasatosporales; family Streptomycetaceae; genus Kitasatospora; species Kitasatospora sp. NPDC054795. The sequence continues at coordinate 7,051 of NZ_JBSHAP010000146.1, read as the reverse complement.
GCAAGGTGCCGCTGCGGATGGCGGACGGCCGCATCGTCGGCGAGGTCTCGGTCGGCATCAGCGACGACTCGATCCGCCGCCGGCTGCTGACGATGCTCACCGGCATCCTGCTGTGCGCGGGCGCCGGCCTGGCCGCCGGCACGCTCGCCACCCTCCTCCTGGCCCGCCGGCTCAAGCGCCGCACCCACAACATCGCGCTGGCCGACATCTCGGCGCTGCTGGTGGAACGGGAGGCGATGCTGCACGGAATCCGCGAGGGCATGGTGGCGCTGGACGAACGCGGCCGGATCCGGCTGGCCAACGACGAGGCCCTGCGGCTGCTCGGCCTGCCCGAGGACTGCACCGGCCGGCCGATCGGCGCGGTGCTGCCACCGGGCCGGCTGGCGGACGTGCTCTCCGGGCGGATCGCCGGCGACGACCTGCCGGCCGTCCGGGACGACCGGGTGCTCGTGGTGAACCGCACGACCACCCCCGAGGGCGGCGCGGTGGTCACCCTGCGGGACCGCACCGAGCTGGAGTCGCTGGTCCGCGAGCTGGACACCACCCGCAGCCTGACCGAGGCGCTGCGGGCCCAGGACCACGAGCACGCCAACCGGATGCACACCCTGCTGGGCCTGCTGGAACTGGGCCGCCACGAGCAGGCGGTGGCGTTCATCTCGGAGCAGTCCGGCTCGCACGCCGTGGTCGCCGCACGGATCGCCGAGCAGGTGCAGGACCCGCACGTGGCGGCACTGCTGGCGGGCAAGACCTCGGTGGCGGGCGAGCGCGGGGTGCTGCTGGTACTGGCCGCGGCGGCGCACCTGCCGGACGCGGTGGTGGACGCCCGGGCACTGGTGACGGTGCTCGGCAACCTGATCGACAACGCGGTGGACGCCCTGGCCGCGGGCGGCGGGGGCAGGGTGGAGGTCAGCCTGGCGGCGGCCGGAGCGACCCTGCTGCTGCAGGTCGCGGACAGCGGCCCGGGCGTGCCGGAGGAGCTGCGCGAGCAGGTCTTCGAAGAAGGGTGGACCAGCAAGGACGCGCCCGCGCACCGCCCGCGCGGGCTGGGGCTGGCGATGGTGCGGCGGCTGGTCGAGCGGACCGGCGGCCGGATCGTGCTCGACACCGGGCCGCTCGGCGGCGCCCGGTTCACCGTCGAGCTGCCCGAGGCCCTGCTCACCAGTCGGCTCGTGGAGGCGTGATGATCGACGTACTCGTGGTGGACGACGACTTCCGGGTCGCGGACGTGCACGCCGCCTACGTGGCCAAGGTCCCGGGCTTCCGGGTCATCGGCACCGCACACTCGGCCGGGGAGGCGCTGGCCGCCCTGGAGCGCCGCCCGGTGGACCTGCTGCTGCTCGACCACCACCTGCCCGACGAGACCGGCCTGGCCCTGGTGCGCCGGCTGCGGGAACGCCAGGTCGCCTGCGACGTGATGATGGTGACGGCCGCCCGGGACGTGTCGACGGTGCACGCCGCGATGCAGCACGGCGCACTCCAGTACCTGGTCAAGCCGTTCACCTTCGCCGGGCTGCGGGAGAAGCTGGTGGCGTACGCGCAGCTGCGCCACGCGCTCGCCGCGCCGGCCCGGGAGGCCGGCCAGGACGAGGTGGACCGGCTGTTCGCGACCCTGCGCAGCGCCGCCGCCCCGGCCGGAACGCTCCCCAAGGGCCACTCGGCGCCCACCACGGACCTGGTGATGGGGGTGTTGCGCCGGGCCGGCCGGCCGCTGTCCGCCCAGGAGGTCGCCGACGCCACCGGGCTGAGCCGCTCCACCGCGCAGCGCTACCTCAAGCAGTTGGAGCGGGACAGCCGGCTGCGGCTGACCCTGCGGTACGGCGACACCGGCCGGCCGGAGCACCGCTACGGGCTGGCGGCCCGCGCCTAGGGCATGGGCGCCGGACAGGATCCGGGCGTGGTCCCGGACCTGGGGCCGGACAGGGGGGAACCCCGGCGGCCCCAGGCCCGCCGGGGTTCCCCGGGCGCGACGGCTCAGGCCGCGCCCGCACCGGTGAGGGCACGTACCTCCAGCTCGGCGAACCGGTCCGGATCGGCGGGCTCGGACGAGGTGACCGTCCCGACCCAGCCGGCCAGGAAGCCCAGCGGAATGGAGACGATGCCCGGGTTCTCCAGCGGGAACCAGTGGAAGTCGAGGCCCGGGAAGAGCGCCTCGGGGGAGCCGGACACTACCGGCGAGAAGAACACCAGCACGATCGCCGGGACCAGCCCGCCGTACACCGCCCAGACCGCGCCGCGAGCGGTGAACCGCGACCAGAACAGGCTGTACAGCAGCACCGGCAGGTTGGAGGACGCGGCGACGGCGAAGGCCAGGCCCACCAGGAAGGCGACGTTCAGCTGCTGGGCGAAGAGGCTGATCACGATCGCCGTCGCACCGATCCCGGCGGCGGCGAACCGGGCGACCACCACCTCCTGCTGCTCACTGAGCTCGGAGACCGGTTCCTCCGCCGCCCGGGAGGCCGGGACGGTCTCGCCCCGGCGGCGCCGCCCGCGGCCGTTCTTCGACTGTTCGCGGCTCTTCAGCTGTTCGCGGCTCGGCCGGGCACGCCAGGCGCCGGCCCAGATGTCATGGGCGAAGGCCGCCGAGGAGGCCAGGGTCAGCCCGGCGACCACCGCGAGGATGGTGGCGAAGGCGATCGCCGAGATCAGGGCGAACAGCACCACCCCGCCGGTACTGCCGTTGCCGCCGCCGAGCACCAGGGCGAGCAGCGGAACGGCGGTGTTCCCGGCCGAGTTGGCATGCCGCACCTCGGCCGAGCCGATCAGCGCGGTGGCGCCGAGGCCGAGCACGATGGCCATCAGGTAGAAGCTGCCGACCAGGCCGATCGCCCACATCGTGGAGCGGCGGGCGGCCCGCGCGGTGGGCACGGTGTAGAAGCGGGACAGGATGTGCGGCAGGCCCGCGGTGCCGAGCACCAGGCCGAGGCCGAGGCTGACGAAGTCCAGCCGGCTGGTGATGCTGCCGCCGTACTTGAGCCCGGGCTCCAGGTAGCGCTGCCCGGCGCCGCTGTGCTGGGCGGCCTCGCGCATCAGCTCGCCGAGGTCCCCGTGGAAGCGGACCACCAGCAGCACCGTGAGCAGCACCGAACCGCCGGTCAGCAGGAAGGCCTTGATGATCTGGATCCAGGTGGTGGCCCGCATCCCGCCGATGGTGACGTAGACGATCATCAGGGCGCCGACCGCGATGATGGTCCAGGTGCGGGCGTGCGGGCTGCCGGTGCCGAGCAGGAGGGCGACCAGCGAACCGGCGCCGACCATCTGGGCCACCAGGTAGAGCAGGGTGACCACGACACTGGCACCACCGGCCGCGGCACGCACCTTGCGACGGCGCAGCCGCAGCGCGAGGACATCGGCGAGGGTGTACCGGCCCGCGTTGCGGACGAGTTCGGCGACCAGCATCAGCACGACCAGCCAGGCGACCAGGAAGCCGATGCTGTAGAGCACGCCGTCGTAGCCGTACAGCGCGATCAGCCCGGCGACGCCCAGGAAGGACGCGGCGGAGAGGTAGTCCCCGGAGAGCGCGAAGCCGTTCTGCAGCGGGGTGAAGTCGCGGCCGCCGGCGAAGAAGTCCTCGGCGGCGTTGCCCTGGCGGCCGACCCAGAGGGTGACCCCCAGGGTGACCAGGACGACGACGGCGAACAGCGCGATGGCGAGCGAGTGGTGGTCGCCGGTGGGGGCGACCGGCGGCGGGGTGGCGGTCGACACCACGGTCCGGACGGCGGTCTGCACCGCGGCCTTGGCCGCATCGGTGGGCACGGTGGCCAGCAGGGGCGTCATCGCAGCTGGTCCTGGGTGTCCCAGCGCAGGCCCAGGGCGGCGCGGTCGCGCTTGGTCCGGGAGTTGCGGGCGTAGAGCCAGGTGAGCAGGAAGGTCGAGGCGAACTGCAGCAGCCCCAGCAGCCAGGCCACGTTGAGCGGGCCTGCCACCGTCCTGCGCATCAGGTCGGGGGCACCCGCCTGGGCGGCGACGTACAGCAGGTACCAGGCGAGGAAGGCACCGGTGATCGGGAAGACGAAGGTCCGGTAGCTGCGGCGGATCTGCAGGAACGTCTCGCTGGCCTGAACCGTCCGGTAGACCTCGGTGCGGTCGGCGACCGGTTCCTCGTCGAGTGGTGCGTGCGGTGCGGCCGGGGCCGCCGGATCGGCTGGGATGCTCTGGGCGAACGGCTCGACGGCGGCCCCGTGGACCGGTGCGCCGACGGCCACTGACCCGACGGCGGCCTCTGCCGACCGGGCCGTAGGAACGTGGTCCGTGGGGGCGGGGCCCGACTGCGCCGGTACCGCCGTCCGGCGGTGCGCAGTCGATGGCTCGGCGGACTCAACGGGGGTACCGGCGGCCGCAGCGGCCCACCAGTCGAATTGCTGTCCCGGACCGGGACTGCTCGTCTGCTGCTGTGGCACTGCTGCTCCTGGACGGCCGGATGTTCTGACCCGAACCATGATGGCGGCCCTAGGAGAGCGCCCCTGACCATCGCAGATACGTTCACTCGATGAGGTGATCGATCATCCGACAGACACTCATCGGACTACTGCTGCGTCCCAGTGATTCCGTGTCGGAACGCGTACGCGACCGCCTGAGCCCGGTCCCGCACCGCGGTCTTGGCGAACAGATTGTTGATGTGGGTCTTCACCGTCGCCTGGCTGACGAACAGCCGCTGGGCGATCTCGGCGTTGGACAGCCCCTGGGCGATCAGCGCCAGCACCTCGGCCTCCCGGACGGTCAGCCCGTCGGGCAGCTCCCCCGACCGGGTTCCGGGCCTCCCGGCAGCCGGCCCGGAGTCGCCGTGCTGCTCCGAAAGCCTTTCCAGCAGCCGGAGTTGGATCTGCGGGGAGAGCCCGGCGGCACCCGAGCGGACGTCCGCGACGGCCCGGGCGATCTCCTCGGCGCCGGCGTCCTTGGTGAGGTAGCCGCGCGCCCCGGCCCGGAGCGCCGGGAACAGCGAGTCGTCGTCGGCGTAGGTGGTGAGCACCACGACCTCGGTCTCCGGGTGCGCCGCGCGGATCCGCCTCGTCGCCTCGACCCCGTCGCAGCGCGGCATCCGCAGATCCATCAGCACCACGTCCGGGTGATGACGCTCCACCAGGGCGACGGCCTCCTCCCCGTCCCCGGCCGCACCGACCACCTCGATACCGGGCAACAGCCCCAGCAGCATCACGATGCCCTCGCGCACCACGGTCTGGTCGTCCGCGACCACCACCCTGATCGCCCCCGCACCACTCATGTGCTCACTCATGCCGGCACCCGCAGCAGCACGCGCCACCCTCCGTCCTGCGGGCCCGCCAGCAGCGTGCCCCCGAGCAGTTCCGCGCGTTCGCGCATTCCCAGCAGACCGTACCCGCTGCCGCTGGCGGCCAGCTCCTCCGACGGGGACTCCCCCGCGGACTGGCCGCGCGGTGGCCGGGTGTTGCACACCTCCAGCTCCACCGCGCCGTCCAGGTAGCGCAGTTCGACGGAGCTGCGGGCCCCCGACGCGTGCTTGCGGACGTTGGTCATCGCCTCCTGCGCGGTGCGCCGCACCGCGAGGGCGACCTCGGCGGCGAGCGGGCGGGGCGTGCCGGTGACGGTGAGGGCGGCCCGCTCCCGACCGGTCAGCTCGACCAGGAACTCCCCGACCGGGGTGAACTCCCCGCGCAGCGCGGACAGTGCCTGGCGGGTCTCGGCCAGCCCGTCCTGCGCCATCCGCCGGGCGGCGACGACCCGTTCACGGATCTGCTCGCGATCCGTCCCGGCGTCCAGCATCAGCCGGGCCGCCTCCAGGTGGACGAGCTGCGCGGAGAGGCTGTGGGCGAGCACGTCGTGGATCTCCCGCGCGATCCTGGCCCGTTCGGCGAGCGCCGCGCTCTCCGCCTGGGCGGCCTGGGCGGCCCGCTCCTGGGCGAGCAGCCGGCGGGCGGTGCCGCGCGCCTCGATGTCCAGCCGCAGCAGGCAGCCGACCAGGACGGAGCCCCCGACGGTGGCGGCGTTGCCGAGCCAGCCCGCCGGGGAGACCGCCGCGTACGAACCCAGCGCGGCCGCCGCGACGACCAGCGCGGGCGCGGGCGGCAGCCGGATCAGGGCCGTCACGGTCAACCCGATCCACAGGAAGTCGGCCAGCGTGTGGGCCAGCCCCCGGTCGGCGAGCCAGCCGCCGCCGACCAGGCCGGCGGCCAGCAGGTACGAGACCGCCGGGCGCTGCTCCCGGGTGACCCGCAGGTACGCCGTGCAGAGGGCGACGGCCGCGGCCAGCCCGGCCGCCGCGGCCGCCACCGTCCAGCCGGTGTACCTGCCGCCGGAGAAGGTCCCCCAGCCGACGACGACCAGCAGGACGCTCCGGCCGAACACGGACAGGACCCGCCGCGGCCGGCTCTCGTCCTCGTGGCCGATCCCTTCCCGGGACGGCCAGCGGGTCCAGTACCACCCGGCCACGGGGCCTCCTCGATGCTCACGGCGGCGGGTCAGTGCAGTGCGGCGGCGGGCCGCGAGGGCTCCAGCGACCGGGCCCTCCAGTTCACCACGAGGGAGCGGACCAGCAGCAGGACCGCCATGCCCAGCATCAGCGAACTGCCCGCCTGGTGGACGTGCAGGGCCGCACCGACCGCGTACAGGCCGATCCGGACGGCGATCATCCCGCACCAGGCGGCCACGGTGGCCCTGGTGCCCTTGACCAGGACGCTGCCGTCGGAGGCCCGCCAGATCCGGACGGTCCAGCCCCAGACCGTGCCCATCGCGAGCACGGCGACCAGTCCGGCGGCCAGCAGCCCGGCGGAGAGCGCGGTGTGCTGGTGGTCGACGAGTTGCGGGTCGCGCAGCGCGAGCGCGCCCAGGATCAGCGGCAGCAGCCAGAAACGGCGTTCGGTGTCCAGGCGCTGGACGCGCATCTGGCGCTGGACCACCAGGACCACCACCGCAAGAACCACGAGGATGTTGGCGATGGAACTCATCGAATTCTCCGTCCCGGGGAGAGGCTTGTTGCTGACCTCTCCGACGCTACGGATCCGGCGCTTCCCGCTGATCGGAGCCGGGGTGGACCACGGGTGGAACCGGCAGCGCGAGGGCCCTCCACCCGTGGGTGGAG
>NZ_JBSHAP010000145.1:0-22645 GCF_053611565.1 Kitasatospora sp. NPDC054795 | reverse complement strand
CCGCCCGTCCCTCCCCCCGCCTCCGGCCGGGAGGCACCCCCGCCCACCGCAGGAGCCCCCGCCATCGAGCACACCGCCGTCGAACCTCCCGCCAACGGCCACCCGTTGCCGCACCCCGACCAGGCCCCGCCCGCCACCCTCCCGGTCCCCGCGCCCGCGGCCGGGGTGGGCCCGCCCGCCGGACGGCTCGGCCCCTTCCTCACCAACGGGCAGGCCGGCGAACAGCTGGCCCTGCTGAACGAGGTCGGCGGCAAGGTCGGCACCACGCTGGACCTCGGCTTCACCGCCCACGAGCTGTGCCAGGTGCTGGTCCCCCGGATCGCCGACTTCGCCTGCGTGGACCTGGTGGACGGGCTGATCTCGGACTCCGAGCTGCCCGCCGCCCGCCCGGACGACGACACCATGCTGCGCCGGGTCGCCCTGGTCCACAACGAGACCGGCGGCGCCTGGGACCACGTGCTCTCCGAGGGCTCGCTGGTCAGCATGCCCCGCCGCACCCCGCCCGGGATGGCCCTGCAGCTGAACCAGCCGGTGCTGGTCCCGGTGGTCAGCCCGGACGTGGCGGTCGACTACGCGATCGCGCTCGGCGGCGCCCAGTTGGCCCCGGTGGTCACCGGCCGCTCGATGCTGGTCGTCCCGCTCTCCGCCCGCGGCACCGTGCTCGGCATCCTCAAGCTGCTGCGGCTGCCGGACCGCGCCCCCTTCGACGAGGGAGACGCCGCGACCTTCAAGGAGCTGGCCGCCCGCGCCGCGCTGTCGCTGGACAACGCCCGGCTGCACCGCGCCGAGGCGCGGGTCGCCACCACCCTGCAGCGCTCGATGATCCCGACCCGCCCGCCGCAGATCCCCGGCGTGCAGATCGCCCACCGCTACCTCCCCGGCGACCCCAAGGCCGAGGTCGGCGGCGACTGGTTCGACGCGATCCAGCTGCCCGGCAGCCGGGTCGCCCTGGTGGTCGGCGACGTGATGGGCCACGGCCTGCACTCGGCGGCCGCGATGGGCCGCTTCCGCACCGCCATGCAGACCCTCGCCGCCCTGGACCTGCCGCCCGGCCAGCTGCTGCGCCATCTGGACAACCTGGCCCACAAGCTCGGCGACGACCACCTCGCGACCTGCCTCTACGCGGTCTACGACCCGATCAACCGGACCTGCGAGCTGGCCAGCGCCGGCCACGTCCCGCCGGTCCTGGTGCACCCGGACGGCAGCGGCGAGCTGCTGGAGATCCCGGCCGGCGCGCCGATCGGCGTCGGCGGGGTGCCGTTCGTCGCCAAGACCATCGACGTCTCGGACGGCTCGATGCTGGTGCTCTGCACCGACGGCCTGGTCGAGGTCCGGGGCGGGGACATAGGGGCCGGCCTGGCCGCGCTCTGCGGCAACCTGATCGACCCCCGGCAGAGCCCCGAGCAGGCCTGCGACGAGGTGCTGCGACGGCTGCACTCGGACGACCGCAAGGACGACGTCGCCCTGCTGGTGGCCCGCTTCGACGGGGTCGCCCCGTCCGAGGTGGCCACCTGGGACCTCACCGTGGACCACCGCGAGGTCGGCCGGGCCCGCTCGCTGGTGCGCGAGCAACTGGCCGGCTGGCACCTGGAGGCGCTCAGCGACACCACCGAACTGCTGGTCAGCGAACTGGTGACGAACGCCGTCCGGGTCGCCCGGGACACCGTGAAGCTCCAGCTGATCCGGGTGGACAAACTGCTCGTCGAGGTCAGCGACGACAACCACAACCTGCCCTCGCTGGAGCCGGCCGAGCAGCTCGGCGAGACCGGTCGCGGCCTCACCCTGGTCACCAAGCTCGCCGAACGCTGGGGCACCGCCCGCAAGGCGGTGGGCAAGGTCGTCTGGTTCGAGCTCCCGCTCCCGCACGCCTGACGGCCGCGCCGACGGCCGCCGGACGCCGAACGGCCGCGTGCGGGCACCCGTACGCGGCCGGTGGAACGTCGTCGGCACCCGTCAGGGGATGACGGCGCCCGCCGAGCGGCGCCGCCGGGCCTCCACCGCGACCTCCCGCGAGGCGGCCGCGGCCACCGAGGCGGCGGCGCCGACCCCGGCCAGCACCCTCGGCCAGAAGTCCCCGAAGACCTCGACCGAGACGGCGATCAGCAGCGCGGTGATCACCGCGACCACGTGCTCCAGGCCGGCCAGGTTCGGCAGCACCACCGCCTCGCCGATCATCACCGCCACCACCAGGCCGCCGGTGAACCAGGCCCGGCAGCGGAACGCGATGCAGATCGCCAGTGCCACCACCGCGGCCGAGGGCCCGGTGTCCCGCACGTAGGCGACCCACTTCGGGAAGCCGAACAGGTGGTGCGGCCCGATCGCCACGCCGACCCGGGCGAACAGCGTGCCCGCCAGGGTGCAGGTGTAGGCGACCACCAGGGTCATCCGCCGGCCGAGCACGATCTCGGCGATCGCGAAGACCACGAAGACCTGGGCCAGCGCCCCCCAGACCGGAAGGTCCAGCGCCGGCACGTACAGCGAGAGCGGGGTCCGCAGCAGCGAGACGTCCAGCGGCAGCGCCGCCCGCACCACCCCGATGTTGTTGACGAAACGCTCTCCGCCCGGCAGGTGCTGGACGATGCTGAACAGCAGGATCAGAAACGTCGCGACGGTGGCCAGCGGAACGGCGGCGAACTTCTTTCGCACCACCGCGTCCCGGACCGTCGCGAACAACGTTCCCCACTCGGCGACAGCGGCCGATCCGGCGATTGCCAGCGGCCCCTTTCGCACGCCCCCCGCGTGGGTCCTGTGAATCACAACTTTCTCCGAATCCCCGAACTCTCGACTACTCCAACATTAGAAGCCTCTTAACAAAGCCACATCGGCACGGATGTGGAGCGGGGTCATCCTCTGGGGGGAGGCAATCCCCCCATCGGCCCCCCATTTCGACCGACCGGCCCCCTCCGCCCCCCGACGGAGGGCTACCCCTTCCCGTCCCGGGCCGCGACCGGGGCCCGGGGCGCCACCACGGCGGCCCGGGCGTGCCGGCGGCGGAACAGGGCGGGCAGGCTCGGCGCGACGATGAAACCCTCGGCGCGCGCGCTCGCGATGCCGATCCGCGGAATCTCGCTGCTCTTCTCGAAGAGCAGGTAGCGCGGTTCCCAGATCGGCCGGTACTTGGCATTGGCGCGGTACAGCGACTCGATCTGCCACCAGCGCGAGAAGAATCCCAGGACCGAACGCCACAGCCGCAGCACCGGGCCGGCGCCGAGGCGCGAACCGCGTTCGAAGACCGAGCGGAACATCGCGAAGTTCAGCGAGACCCGCTTCAGCCCGACCTCCTCGGCGCGCTGCAGCAGCTCGATGACCATGAACTCCATCAGGCCGTTCTCGGTGTCCCGGGCCCGGCGCATCAGGTCCAGCGAGAGCCCGTCCGGGCCCCACGGCACGAAGCTGAGCAGCGCCTTGAGCTCGCCGTCGCCGTCGTGGCACTCCAGCATCACGCAGCGGCCGTCGCCCGGGTCCCCGAGCCGGCCGAGGGCCATCGAGAAGCCGCGCTCGGTGGCCCCGTCGCGCCACTCGTCGGCCTTGGCCACCAGCTCGGCCATCTCCTCCTCCGAGATGTCCTCGTGGCGGCGGATCCGCACCGTGTAACCGGCCCGCTTGACCCGGTTGTAGGCCTGCCGGACCACCCGCATCGCGCGGCCGTCCAGCGAGAACTCGTCCAGCTCGACGATCGCCTCGTCGCCCAGCTCCAGCGCGTCCAGCCCGTGCCGGGCGTAGATCACCCCGGCCTCCTCGGAGGCGCCCATCACGGCCGGCGCCCAGGCGTGCTCACGGGCCTCGGACAGCCAGGCGTCGATCGCGCCCGGCCAGGCCTCCGGGTCGCCGATCGGGTCGCCCGAGGCGAGCGAGACGCCGCCGATCACCCGGTAGGTGACCGCCGCCTTGCCGCTGGGGGAGAAGACCACCGCCTTGTCCCGGCGCAGCGCGAAGTAGCCGAGCGAGTCCCGCTCGCCCTGCTTGTCCAGCAGGCCGCGCAGCTGCGCCTCGTCCTCGGCGGTGAGCAGCTCCTTGCCGCGCGGGCTGCGGAAGGCCACGTACAGCACCAGCAGGAAGAGCACCGCGCCCATCGCGTTGATCGCGGCGTTCACCCAGGTCGGCGCGGCGATCACCGAGCGCAGGTGCTCGGACGGGGTGATCGTGATCATCCGGCCGACCGAGTAGCGGAACAGGTCCCAGAAGCCGGCGCCGGACAGCTCGTTGGTCAGCCAGACCAGCAGCGCGCCCACCCCGCCGCCGAACGCCAGCCCGGCGACGAAGGTGGCCGCCGCGGTCTTCGGGTTGGAGCTGTCGCCCTTGGACGTGAACTCCTTGCGCCCGATCAGCAGCGCCAGCACGAACAGGCAGGTCAGGACGGTGGAGATGTAGTTGAGCGGGTGGGAGTCGAAGCGCTCGTCCGGCACCAGCATGGCCGCCAGGTACAGCAGCGCGAACATCCCGCCGAGCGCCGTGTTGAAGATCCACGCGGCCCGCTTGCGCCTCCGCATCGCGATCGCGAGGAACACCGACAGCACCGCGCTGGCCAGGCCCGCGGTCATCAGGTACGGGGTGAAGTACTCGCCCTCGTTGTGCTCGTAGACCTGGTCGCGGAAGGGCACCAGGAGCACCGTCGCCACGTTCAGCAGCGCGATCAGCCGCAGGTACCAGACGGAGGCCGCGGCGGCCCTCGGACGCCAGCGGTCCAGCACGTCGCCGGGCCGGGGTCCGTGGGACGTGGCGGACGGCTCCGACTTCACAGTGGACGACACAGCTCAATTCCAAACGATCAGATGGTGGGGCGCATCCGCAAACGGCCCGGCGTCGGGCGCCCGCTCGGGCCCGACGGACTGACCGGCGACCTCACCCGGCCGACCGCCCGATTTGGAGGATGCGGCCGGAAAAGGGTCAGCCAACTCCATGTTTCCCCACCGAACCTGAGAATTGCGTGAACCGGGTAGCGGATTCCCACCCCCGCCGAACGGCGGGGGTGATCAGCCCCCGGCGTTCGGCACCCCACTCGCACAACCCCTACTCTCGAAACGACCCACGCGGACCGCCCCGACCCGGCCGCCCGAACCGAGGAGGCACCATCACCACCACCCGCGTGCTGATCGTCGACGACGAGATCCTGGTCCGCTCCGGCCTGGGCCTGATCGTCGGCTCCGCCGACGACCTGGAGGTGGTCGGCGACTGCTCCGGCGGACAGGCCGAGGAACACGTCCAGCGGCTTCGCCCGCACGTGGTGCTGCTCGACATCCGGATGCCCGACCTCGACGGCATCTCGGTGCTGCGCCGCCTGCGCGCCCTGCCCGAACCGCCCGCCGTGGCGATGCTCACCACCTTCGACACCGACGAGTACATCGGCACCGCGCTGCGGGCCGGCGCGGCCGGGTTCCTGCTCAAGGACACCGCCCCCGAGCAGCTGGTGCACGCCGTCCGGGTGCTCGCGGCCGGCGGCAACATCCTCTCCCCGACCGTCACCCGCACCGTGATCGGCGGCTACGTGGACGGCGGCGGCCCGGACGCCGAGGCCACCGCGCTCGCCCGCACCCTCACCGGCCGCGAGCTCGACGTGCTCGCGCTGCTCGGCGAGGGCCTGTCCAACGCCGAGATCGCCGACCGGCTCTTCCTCGGCACCGGCACGGTCAAGGACCACATCAGCGCGATCCTCGGCAAGCTCGGCGCCGCCAACCGGGTCCAGGCCGCCGTCCTGGCCCACCGGGCCGGGCTGGTCCGGCCCAAGCCCGGCGACGGGGCATGACGGCCGCCGACCAACTGCCGTCCAGACGGCTGCCGGCCTGGTGCACCGCCCCCTGGCTGATGCTGCTGCTGCCCGTCCTCTACTCCCTGCTGGACGCCGCCCTGGTGGCCCGGGAGGCCGCCTGGTGGCAGGTGGCGCTGTCCACGCTGGCCGCCGTCGCCCTGTTCTGGCGCCGGCGCTTCCCGGTGACCGTGCTGCTGCTCACCATGCCGGGCAGCTTCGTGGACGAGATCTGGCTGGCCCCGATCACGGCCGTCTACTCGGTGGCCGCCGAGCGCCCCCGCCCCCGGATCGTGATCCCCTGCGGCGTCCTGTTCGCCCTGGTCGAGTTCTTCCACTGGCCGCTGCCCGAGGGTCTCCTCGACCTCAGCCGCACCACCGCGCTGGACGCCATCCAGGCCGTGATGCTGGCGGCCGGCCCGGCCGCCACCGGTCTGCTCGCCCGCACCCGGCGGGAGCTGGCCGCCCGCCTGGACGAGCTGACCCGCGGCCAGGAGCGGGAGAGCCGGCTGCTGGCCGAGCGGGTGCTGATCAGCGAGCGCGGCCGGCTGGCCCGGGAGATGCACGACGTGGTCTCGCACCAGGTCAGCCTGATCAGCATCCAGGCCGGAGCGCTCCAGGTGAGCAGCCCCGACCCGGCGGCCGTGACCGCCGCCCGCACCATCCGCGAGCTGTCCGTGCGGACCCTGGACGAGCTGCGCCAGATGGTCGGTGTGCTGCGCGGCACCGGCGGGCTGCCGGACGCCCCGCTCGCCCCGCAGCCCCGGCTGGCCGACCTGCCCCGGCTGATCGAGGAGAGCGGCCTGACCGCCGACTCCGAGCTGGTCCCCGGCGACCGCCCGTGGCCGGAGGCGGTCGAACGGGCCGCCTACCGCACCGTCCAGGAGGCGCTCACCAACATCACCAAGTACGCCCCGGAGGCGGCGGTGCACGTGCGGGTCCGGGCGAAGGGCCGCCGGCTGCGGGTCGAGGTCCGCAACGACGCGCCGCCGCTGCACCCCACCGAGACGCTGCCGGGTGGCGGCCACGGTCTCGTCGGCCTGCGCGAGCGCGCCCAGCTGCTGGGCGGCACCCTCACCGCCGGGCCGACCCCGGACGGCGGCTTCGAGGTCCGCGCCGAACTCCCGGCCAGCCGCGGCTGATCCGCCCCGGCCCGGCGGAGGCACCGGTGCCGGCGGCCGTCGGGCAGGGGCGGACGACAAAAAAGCCCCGCAGATCCATAGATCTGCGGGGCTTCGCTGTGCGCGAGGGGGGAGTTGAACCCCCACGCCCTTTCGGGCACTGGAACCTGAATCCAGCGCGTCTGCCTATTCCGCCACCCGCGCATGGGTGTTGTCCTCGTTGCCGACCGATCTTCCGGGGTGCTCGGTACCATTGGTACTTCGCACTTCCTTGGACCGGCCTCCCTTTCGGGCGGCCCTTCCGACATGGAAAACATTAGCACGACCTGGGGGGCTGCTCCGAATCCGTTGTCCGGGGATCCCGGTGACACTCGAACCCATGCCCGACGAACGCCCGTACGACTTCCGGAAGGGCGATCCGGCGGGCGCACCTGGCGTGCCGTACCCGAAATGCGTCACCCTGTGTGTCCGAGCCCACCCCCGGGCACCACACGGTCCGGGAACCGTACGGAAGGGCCCGGCGTGGATACGATCAGTACGGAAGTACCGCAAGTAGGAGGCGCGACCGGGTCCCGGGCGGGATCCGGCCGGCAGGCAGGCGAACGAACCCTGGAAGGGGGTGCCCCATGGGAGTGCTGAAGAAGTTCGAGCAGCGGCTCGAGGGTCTCGTCAACGGCACCTTCGCCAAGGTGTTCAAGTCCGAGGTCCAGCCCGTGGAGATCGCCGGAGCGCTGCAGCGCGAGTGCGACAACAACGCGAGCATCTGGAACCGCGACCGCACCGTCGTGCCGAACGACTTCATCGTCGAGCTGAGCCCGCACGACCACGAGCGGCTCAGTCCCTACTCCGGGCAGCTCGGCACCGAGCTGGCCGGCATGGTCCGCGAGTACGCGGAGGCCCAGCGGTACACGTTCATGGGTCCGCTCCAGGTGAACCTGGAGAAGGCGGACGACCTGGACACCGGGCTGTACCGGGTGCGCAGCCGCACCCTCGCGGCCGAGGAGCCCCCGCAGCAGCAGTACGCGCCGCCGCAGCCGGGCTACGACCGTCCGCCGGCCGCTCCCGCCCCCGGCGCACCGTGGCAGCAGCCCGGCGCCGGCCAGTACAGCGCGCCCCCGCCGCCGGCCGCGCCCCCCGCGATGCCCCCCGGCCCGCCCGCGCCCGCCGGCGGCAACGTCCGGGCCTTCCCCGGCGCCGGCCACGGCGGCGCCGGGATGCGCCGCTGGGTCGAGGTGAACGGCGCCCGGCACCAGATCACCGGCTCGGCCTGCGTGCTCGGCCGGTCGACCGAGGCGGACGTGCGGATCGACGACCCCGGGGTCTCCCGCAAGCACGCCGAGATCCGACCCGGCACGCCCTCGATGGTGCTCGACCTGGGGTCCACCAACGGCATCGTGGTGGACGGACAGCACACCCAGCGCGCTACGCTCCGCGACGGCTCTCGAATCGTCGTGGGCTCCACCACCATCGTCTACCGGCAGGTCGAAGGGTAGTGTCCGAATTGTTCGCGCGCCTCGCTCACCGACTGGCGGGACGGCCATGTCAGAACTGACCCTCACGGTCATGCGGCTGGGCTTCCTGGCCGTGCTGTGGCTGTTCGTCATCGTCGCGATCCAGGTGATCCGCAGCGACCTGTTCGGCACCAAGGTGAACCCGCGGTCCTCCCGTCGCGGCACGAACGCCACGGCCGCCGGCGGCGCCGCCACCGCGACCGCCGCCACCGCCGCGCGCGCCGCGGCACCGGCCCAGGCCGGCCCCGCGGCGGGCCAGACCCAGGGCGGCGGGGGGCGCCGTCGCGGCGGCCCGACCCAGCTCGTCGTGGTGCAGGGCTCGCTGGCCGGCACCACGGTGGCGCTCCAGGGCCAGACCATCACGCTCGGCCGCGCGCACGACTCCACCATCGTGCTGGACGACGACTACGCGTCCTCCCGGCATGCCAGGATCTATCCGGATCAGACTGGGCAGTGGACGGTCGAGGATCTAGGCTCCACCAACGGCACCTATCTGGACCGGCAGCGCCTGACCGCGCCCACCCCGCTCCAGCCGGGCATGCCGATCCGTATCGGCAGGACCGTCATCGAACTGCGGAAGTAGTTGGCGCATGAGGGACAGCATCCCGTCCATGACCCAGAGGGGGGCACAGGTCGCATGACCCTGGTGCTGCGCTTCGCCGCCGGCTCCCACAAGGGACTGATCCGGGAGGGGAACGAGGACTCCGGCTACGCCGGGCCGCGGCTGCTGGCCGTGGCCGACGGCATGGGCGGTGCGGCGGCCGGCGAGGTCGCGTCCTCCGAGGTGCTCGGCTCGATCGTCCGGCTGGACGAGGACGTGCCGGGCGCCGACCTGCTGACCCTGCTGGGCGACGCCGTCCAGGGCGCCAACGACCGGCTCCGGCTGATGGTCGAGGAGGACCCGCAGCTGGAGGGCATGGGTTGCACCCTGACCGCCATGCTGTGGACGGGTCAGCGGATGGGCCTGGTGCACGTCGGCGACTCCCGCGCCTACCTGCTGCGCGACGGCTCCCTGGTGCAGATCACCCAGGACCACACCTGGGTGCAGCGTCTGGTCGACGAGGGCCGGATCACGCCCGAGGAGGCCGAGACCCACCCGCAGCGCTCGCTGCTGATGCGGGCGCTGGACGGCCGCGGCCAGGTCGAGCCCGACCTGTCGATCCGCGAGGTCCGGGCCGGCGACCGCTACCTGATCTGCTCCGACGGCCTCTCCGGCCCGGTCAGCCACCAGACCCTCCAGGACACCCTCGGCAGCTACTACTCGCCCGAGCAGACCGTGCAGGAGCTGATCCAGCTCGCGCTGCGCGGCGGCGGTCCGGACAACATCACCTGCATCGTGGCGGACGTCATCGACGTCGGCGCCACGGACACCATGAGCGGCCAGTTCAACGACGTCCCGGTGGTGGTCGGCGCGGTCGCCGACGCCCCGCCGTCCTCGGCCGCCGCCGACCGCTCGATCGCGGACACCCCGGCCGGCCGCGCCGCCGGCCTCGGCCGCGGCCCGCAGGGCGCCTTCGGCCCGGCCGAGGGCTACCAGGAGGGCTACGGCGCCGCGCACGGCGGCTTCGGCCCCGCCGAGGGGTACGAGGGCGGGTACGGCTCCGGCGAGCCCTCGGTGTACGGCACCGAGGACTTCGACGAGGAGCGGCCCGCGAAGCGCAAGCGCAAGGGCCTGACCGTCTCGCTGGCCGTCCTGGTCACGCTCGGCCTGCTCGGCGGCGCCGGCTGGTTCGGCTACCAGTGGACCCAGGACCAGTACTACGTCGGCACCCAGGACGACCACGTCGCGATCTACCAGGGCATCAACCAGAACCTGGCCGGTCTGAGCCTGTCCTCGGTGCACTCCTCGTACAGCAAGATCCAGCTGAAGTGGCTGCCCGAGGACCAGCAGGTCCACGTGAAGAAGACCATCTCGGTCGGCAGCATGAAGGACGCCCAGTCCACGGTCAACGAGCTCGACGGCTGGGTCCAGCTCTGCCAGCGGGCGGCGAGGGCGACCGCCCCGGCCGCACCGCCGGCCACCCAGGCGGCGCAGGCCGCGTACCTGGCCACCACGCCCACCCCGACCGAGAAGAACCGCGGCCCGGCCGCGGCGACACCGACCACCTCGCCCTCGGGCACGCCCGCGCCGACCGCTCCGGGGGCACCCGCCCCGGCGCCGAGCACCACCCCTCCGGTGGCCGGCGCGCAGGGCGACCAGGCTCCGCTGACCGATGACGAACTCAGCCGGGCCAACTCCTGCCCGAAGCAGTGACGTCCGTGATCCGACATAGGTCCGCCCCGAGCGGGCTTGCCGGCCGTCAGGGAGCGGTCACCACGTGAGCAGCTACGACCTGAGCGAAGAAACCACCCGGTCCGGCCGGCGCCGGGCGGCTGAACGTGCCGTCCCCCGCCGCCGGGGCAACACCACGATCTCCCCGCAGGAGACGCCCAACCGGCGCAACACCGAGCTGGCCCTGCTGGTCTTCGCGGTGCTGGTGCCGGTCCTCGCGTACGCCAACGTCGGCCTCGCGATGGACGGCAAGCTGCCCACCGGCATGCTCGGCTACGGGCTCGGCATGGGCGCCCTGGCGGTGGTCGCGCACCTGCTGGTGCGCCGCTTCGCGCCGTACGCGGACCCGCTGATGCTGCCGATCGCCACCCTGCTGAACGGGCTCGGGGTGGTGATGATCTGGCGGCTCGACAAGGCGGGCAAGCTGCTCAGGGGCAACTACCCGGCGGCCGAGAACCAGCTGATGTGGTCGGCGCTCGGGATCGCCGGCTTCATCGGGGTGATGGTGCTGCTGAAGGACCACCGGGTGCTGCAGCGCTACACCTACATCTCGATGGTGGTGGCCCTGGTCCTGCTCGCCGCGCCGGCCTTCTTCCCGTCCCGGGCGGAGGACTTCGGCGCCAAGATCTGGATCCGGATGGGCAGCTTCTCCATCCAGCCGGGCGAGTTCGCCAAGATCGTCCTGACGGTGTTCTTCGCCGGCTACCTGATGGTCAAGCGGGACGCCCTGGCGCTGGCCAGCCGCCGGTTCATGGGCCTGTACCTGCCGCGCGGCCGCGACCTCGGCCCGATCGTCGTGATCTGGCTGCTCAGCCTGCTGATCCTGATCTTCGAGAATGACCTGGGCACGTCCTTCCTGTTCTTCGGCCTGTTCGTGGTGATGCTCTACGTCGCCACCGAGCGGACCAGCTGGATCCTGTTCGGCCTGCTGATGTCGGTCGGCGGCGCGGTCGCGGTCGCCTCGACCGCCAGCCACGTGAAGGTCCGCATCGACGCCTGGCTCGACCCGATGGCCGCCTTCAGCGCGAACCCGCCGAAGGGCGCCACCGAGCAGATCGGCCAGTCGCTGATGGCGCTCGGCTCGGGCGGGGTCACCGGCTCCGGCCTCGGCCAGGGCCGCTCCTGGCTGATCGCCTTCGCGGCCAAGAGCGACTTCATCCTGGGCTCCTTCGGCGAGGAGCTCGGACTGACCGGCCTGATGGCGATCTTCCTGCTGTACGCGCTGCTGGTGCAGCGCGGCCTGCGCACCGCGCTCGCCGCCCGCGACCCGTTCGGCAAGCTGTTCGCCGTCGGCCTCTCCTCGGCGATGGCGATCCAGGTGTTCGTCGTGGCCGGCGGTGTCACCGGGCTGATCCCGCTCACCGGTATGACCATGCCGTTCCTCGCCCAGGGCGGTTCGTCCGTGGTCGCCAACTGGGCGCTGGTCGCGATCCTGCTGAAGATCAGCGACAGCGCCCGCCGGCCCGGGGCCGAACCGGCCCCGGCCGCCACCGAGGGCCAGGGAGGACCCGCCCGATGAACAAGCCGATCCGCCGGGTCTCGATCTTCTGCCTCGTCCTGATCCTGGCCCTGATGGTGCGCACCAACTGGGTGCAGGGCGTCCAGGCCGAGTCCTGGGCCACCAACAAGAACAACAAGCGCCAGCTGTACGACCGCTACGCCCACCCGCGCGGCAACATCATCGTCAGCGGCCAGCCGGTCACGAAGTCGGACTTCGTCGACGGCCTGCGCTACAAGTACAAGCGCTCCTGGGTCGACGGCCCGATGTACGCCCCGGTGACCGGCTACTCCTCCCAGGCCTACGGCTCCAACCAGCTGGAGAACCTGGAGGACGGCATCCTCTCCGGGACGGACGACCGGCTGTTCTTCCGCAACACCCTGGACATGCTGACCGGCGAGCAGAAGCGCGGCGGCGACGTCGTCACCACTATCAACGCCAAGGTCCAGAAGGCGGCCTTCGACGCCATGGGCAACAAGAAGGGCGCGGTGGTCGCCCTCGACCCGAAGACCGGCGCGATCCTCGGGCTGGTCTCCACCCCGTCCTACGACCCCGGCACCTTCGCCGGCGGCGAGGCCGCCGACACCAAGGCGTGGACGGACCTCAACGCGGACCCGAACAAGCCGATGCTCAACCGGGCGCTGAAGGAGACCTATCCGCCCGGCTCGACCTTCAAGCTGGTCACCGCGACCGCGGCGTTCGAGAACGGCCGCTACCAGAGCATCGACGACGCCACGGACACGCCCGAGCCGTACATCCTGCCGAACACCACCACCCAGCTGAAGAACGAGAGCCCGAACGAGCGCTGCGAGAACGCGACCGTCAAGTCCGGGATGGACCAGTCCTGCAACACGGTCTTCGCCAAGATGGGCGCGGACCTGGGCAAGGAGCGGATGCGCGCGCAGGCCGAGAAGTTCGGCTTCAACAGCACGATCGACACCCCGGTCCGGTCCGAGAAGAGCATCTTCCCGGACAGCCCGAGCTTGGACGGCACCGCCCAGGACTCGATCGGCCAGCACGACACCCGCGCCACCCCGCTCCAGATGGCCATGGTCTCCGCCGCCATCGCCAACAACGGCAGCCTGATGCAGCCGTACCTGGTCGACCAGGAGCGCTCGGCCACCCTGACCACCGTCTCCAAGCACACCGAGAAGCAGTTCTCCCAGGCGATGAGCCCGGCCACCGCGCAGAAGATGCAGGACCTGATGGTCTCGGTGGTCGAGAACGGCACCGGCACCAACGCCAAGATCCCCGGCCTCCAGGTCGGCGGCAAGACCGGCACCGCGCAGCACGGCGAGGACAACGCGGGGCTGCCCTTCGCCTGGTTCACCTCCTGGGCCAAGACCGCGGACGGTCAGTCGGTCGCGGTCGCGGTGGTGGTCGAGGACGGTTCCCAGAACCGCGACGGCATCAGCGGCGGCCGGCTCGCGGCCCCGATCGCCAAGGCGGTGATGCAGGCCGCTCTCGGCAAGTAGGAGCGTGGATCCGAGGTGAGGGGAACGTCACGATCGCCGGCCCCGTCCGGATACCGGTCTGATATCGGCCGACGGCTGACTCCGGTCCGGTGCGGTGCGACCGGTAGCGTATCCGCCAGCAGCGGGTGTGCCCGTTGCCGCCCGCGAGGCACCGCACGGCTCGGCCGGAGAACCGGTCGCGGACCGCGCGGCGTCACCCAGAGCGTGCGGGGACACCTACGTCACAACCTCACCGGCGGGTGAGGGAGAGGGTCTGAACTATGGAAGAGCCTCGTCGCCTCGGCGGCAGGTACGAGCTCGGCGGCGTCCTAGGACGCGGCGGCATGGCCGAGGTGTACCTCGCCCATGACACCCGACTCGGCCGCTCCGTCGCAGTGAAGACGCTCCGGGCCGACATGGCCCGGGATCCGTCGTTCCAGGCCCGCTTCCGCCGCGAGGCGCAGTCGGCCGCGTCCCTGAACCATCCCGCGATCGTCGCCGTGTACGACACCGGCGAGGACTACATCGACGGCATCTCCATCCCGTACATCGTGATGGAGTACGTCGAGGGGTCCACGCTGCGCGAGCTGCTGCACTCCGGCCGCCGGCTGCTGCCCGAGCGCGCCCTGGAGATGACCATCGGCATCCTCCAGGCCCTGGAGTACTCGCACCGGGCCGGCATCGTGCACCGCGACATCAAGCCGGCCAACGTGATGCTGACCCGGCAGGGCAACGTCAAGGTCATGGACTTCGGCATCGCCCGTGCGATGGGTGACGCCGGTATGACCATGACGCAGACCTCGGCCGTCATCGGCACCGCCCAGTACCTCTCCCCCGAGCAGGCCAAGGGCGAGCAGGTCGACGCCCGCTCCGACCTCTACTCCACCGGCTGCCTGCTCTACGAGCTGCTGACCGTGCGCCCGCCGTTCGTCGGCGACTCGCCGGTCGCGGTGGCCTACCAGCACGTCCGGGAGGAGCCGCAGCCGCCGTCCGTCTTCGACCCCGAGGTGCGCCCCGAGGTCGACGCGATCGTGCTGAAGGCGCTCGCCAAGGACCGCGACTACCGCTACCAGACCGCCGACGAGATGCGCGACGACATCGAGCGCTTCCTCGACGGCCTGCCCGTGGCCGCCGCCCAGCAGGCCGCGTACGGCATGGGCGCGGCCGGGTACGGCTACGACCAGAACGGCTACCCGCAGCAGCACGACCCGTACGGCCAGACCAACGTGCTGCCGCAGCAGCCCGGCGGCGGCCCGACCACCGTCCTGCCGCAGACCTCCGGGCAGCCCGGTTACGGGCAGCAGGGCGGCTACCAGGACGACGGCTACGGCCAGACCTACGCCGGAGCCGCGGGCGGCGGCAACGACGACGGCTACGGCCGCGGCGGCGGCCGGCGGGGCGAGGACCCGCCGAAGAAGAGCAACACCTCCTGGGTCGTGCTGGCGGTGGCCGCCGTGCTGGTCCTGGTCGGCACCTTCTTCGTCGCCCAGGCGATGTTCGGCGACAAGGGCACCAAGGAGGCTGCGAAGGTCACCGCCCCGAACCTGGTCGGCAAGACCCTGGCCGAGGCCAGGACGGCCGCCGCCGGGGCCGGCCCCAAGCTCGTGGTGACCGAGGGCGACAAGATCGCCTGCCCGGACACCAACGTCAAGAAGGACCAGGTCTGCACCCAGACCCCGACGGCGGGCACCCAGGTCGCGGAGACCTCCACCATCACGGTGCAGGTCTCCTCGGGCCCGGCCAAGGCGCAGGTCCCCGGCGTGGTCGGCAAGCCCAAGGACCAGGCCGTCAAGGCGCTCGCCGACCTCGGCTTCACCAACGTCACCACCGAGTACAAGGACGACGACAACGCCGCGCAGGACACCGTCACCGCCCAGGACCCGGCGGCCAACGCGGCCGTCGACCCGAGCGCCGCGATCAAGCTGACCGTGTCGCAGGGCAAGGCCAAGGTGAACGTGCCGAACGTGGTCGGCGCCCAGAAGGAGGACGCGACGGCCACCCTCCAGGGCCTCGGCTTCCAGGTGGACGCCTCGAAGACCGCGCCGGCCCCCGACCCGAGCAAGGTCAACACCGTCTCCTTCCAGTCGATCCCGGCCAACACCAAGGCCCCGGCCAACTCCAAGATCGCGCTGACCATCTTCAAGGCGCAGGACAAGCCCCAGGTCCCGCCGCTGCAGAACGTCAAGCTGAGCGACGTCGGGCCCCAGCTGCAGAAGCTCGGCCTGACCTACATCGTGGTCAGCGGCCCTTCGGACCCGAACGCGACGGTGCAGCAGACCAACCCGCCGGCCGGCACCGCGGTCGACCCGAACACCCAGATCCAGCTGTACACCAAGGCGGCCGAACCGCCCAAAGGGGGCGACCCCACCACCACACCCCCCAAAGGGGACCACTAAGCCTCCGATCTTCCCCTGGTTCGGCTGAACCGGAGGACCAGCAGCACGGAGCACGCCCGAGGGCCCGCCGCAACGCTTGCGGCGGGCCCTCGGGCGTTTCCGTACCCGGCCCCGGAAGGTCCCCGGGAGGTCCCGAGGAGGCCTGTGAGGGGCCTCAGGGGCGCCGCAGCTCCGGCGGCGGGGTGCGCTTGGCGTCCATGTCGTCCACCCGCACCAGGCTGCCCCAGATGGCCATCCGGTAGCGCGAGGTGTACACCGGCGTGCAGGTGGTCAGCGTGATGTAGCGGCCGGGCCCGGCGTAGCCGGAGCGGGCCGGGACGGGCGCCACGATGCCGGTGTCGTACTTGGACGTCTCCGCCAGGGTGCTGTCGACCTTGTAGACGTACCACTTGTCCTGGGTCTCGACCACGACCGCGTCGCCCCGGTGGACGGCGTCCAGGTCGTGGAACTTGGCGCCGTGGCCGTCCCGGTGGGCGGCCAGCGCGAAGTTGCCCTCCTGGTCCCAGGGCATCGCGGCCTTGTACGGCTGCTCGTACACGCCCGCCACGCCGTCGTCCAGGACCTCGGTGGAGGTGCCCAGCCGGATCAGCACCTGGAAGTCCCTGCCCATCGCCGGGACGTGCAGGAAGCCGACGTCGTCCCCGACCGCGAACTGCTTCGGCGCGGCCGCGGGCGCGGCGCCGGGGGCACCGGACGCGCCGGGGGCCGGGGTGGCGCCGGGGGCGGCCGGGGGGCCGGGGTTCGGGCCCGCGGCCCAGCTGCCGCGCAGCCGGTCGGCGGCCTCCGAGGCCGAGCGGTCCGCCTGCACGTTGGTCCACCACAGCGAGTAGGCCACGAACAGGCCGAGCACCAGGCCCAGGGTGATCAACAGCTCGCCGAAGACGCCGAGCGCGGCCAGCGCCCGGTTCCGGCCCCGCCCGGCCCGCGACTCGGGCGGGGGGAAGGCCTCCTGCGCCGGTTCGGCCGACTGCGCGGTCTCGTCCTGCATCTACGGTGTTCCCCCTCCGGGCCGGGCGGCCGGGCGGCTACCCGCCCGTGATCGCGGCCGGCTTGCCCTGGGCACGCGGCCGTTCCTCGATCATCTTGCCAAAGACGATGAGGCGGAACTTGGAGGTGAACTCCGGGGTGCACGTCGTCAGCGTGATGTAGCGGCCGGGACCGGTGTACCCAGCGCCGTTCGGCACCGGCTTGATCACGCTCACGTTGTTCGGGGAGGTCTCCGGGATGCCCCCGGTGACCTCGTAGGTGTAGTACCCGGCGGCGGTCTCCACCACGATCTTGTCGCCCTTGCCGAGCTGGTTGATGTACCGGAACGGCTCGCCGTGGGTGTTGCGGTGGGCCGCCAGCGCGAAGTTGCCCGCCTTGTCGCCCGGCATGCCGGTGCCGCTGTAGTGGCCGACCAGGCCGTTGTCGAGCACCGCCGACTTGGAGGTGCCCTCGGCGATCGGGAACTTCAGCCCCAGCTTGGGCAGGTAGATGATGGCGAAGCCCTTGCCGGGCTCGAACACCTCGGGCTTGTTCGGGTCCGGGGCCGGTTGGCCCGGCTGGACAGGCGGGGCGACCGCGTTGAACTGCTGCTCCAGCTTGTTGCGGGCCCCGTCGGCGGCCTCGTCGGCCTGCACGTTGGTCCACCAGAGCTGGTACGCCACGAAGAGCAGCATCACCACGCCGAGCGTTATGCACAGCTCGCCGACGCCCCGGGCGGCCACCACGAGCAGGGACTCCTTGGGACGCACCCGCCCGGCGGCACGGCCGCCCGCCCGGCGCCGGCCGTTGCCGGAGCGCAGCGAGGTGCGGCCCTGGGCGGCGCGGCGGCGCTCGGCCCGGCCGCCGGTGGGGGCCGGTTCGGCGGCCGGCGCGCCGAGGTCCGGGGGCAGCCGCAGCTGGAGGGTCTGGTCGGGCAGCCAGGGGTACTCGGGCCCGTCCACCAGGGGCTCCTGGGCCTGCTCGTAGACGCCCCAGGCGTCCTCGGGCACGGTCTGCCCCGGGTGCTGCCGGTAGGGCGCACCGCCGGTGCCGTCGTCCTGGCCCGGGTACCCGGGCCCGCCGTACTGCTGCACGGTGCCGTACGGGTCCGCCTCCGGCTGGAAGCGCCGCTCCGGACGCAGCGCGGTCACGCCGGTCAGCCCCGGCCGATCACCGGGGCGAGCCCGGCCGACCGGTCGACCGCCTGCGGGAAGCCGCACTCCGCGAGCCAGTTGGCGAGCATCCGGTGCCCGCCCTCGGTGAGCACCGACTCGGGGTGGAACTGCACGCCCTCGACGGGCAGTTCACGGTGCCTCAGGCCCATGATCACGCCGCTCCCGGTGCGCGCGGTGACCACCAGCTCGGCCGGCACGGTGGCCGGCTCGACCGCGAGCGAGTGGTAGCGGGTCGCGGTCAGCGGCGAGGGCAGGCCCTCGAAGACCCCGCCGTCCTCGTGCTCGACCGGCGAGGTCTTGCCGTGCAGCAGCTCGGGTGCCCGGCCGACCACCGCGCCGTACGCGGCCGCGATCGACTGGAGGCCCAGGCAGACGCCGAACACCGGCAGCCCGATCCGCGCGCAGTGGTGCACCATCTCGATGCAGACCCCGGCCTCCTCGGGGGCGCCGGGCCCGGGGGAGAGCAGCACTCCGTCGAAGCCCTCCTCGCCGGAGCGGCGGACGGCGTGCTCGACGGTCACCTCGTCGTTGCGCACCACCTCGCAGGTGGCGCCGAGCTGGTACAGGTACTGGACCAGGTTGAAGACGAAGCTGTCGTAGTTGTCCACCACCAGGATGCGGGGCGGGGTCGTCCGGGTCGTCATGCGCGCGTGGTCTCCGTGGGGTGCGGTGCGGGAAGGGAGTGCCGGGCCCGCCGGCTCAGCCGGTCGCGGCGCCGTCGCCGCCGTCCACTGTGACGTCGCCGAAGGGGAGCAGCGGTTCCGCCCACGGGAAGACGTAGGTGAAGAGGAGGTAGACGATCCCCAGGACGAGGAGCAGCGAAATGACGGCCCGGACCAGGGTGTTCCCCGGGAGGTGACGCCAGATCCAGCCGTACATGGTGCTCCCTCGACGTAGCGGACTGGGTTAAAGAGTAGACCCGCCGTGCACGGCCGCGGGGCCGGTCCGCTACTGCTGCCCGCCCGCCGACCGCAGCTCGGTGGTGCCGGAGTAGCCGGGCAGGTTCAGCTCGCCGCTCTCCTGGACCTTCCAGCCCAGCCCGTACGCCTGGACGTACTGGAGGTACTTGCGGATCGTCGGGTCCGCGTCGACGGCCGAATGCAGGGCGTCGGTCCGGCCCACCGCCTTGACCACGTACGGCGGGGAGTAGACCCGGCCCTGGAGGAGCAGGGTGTTGCCGACGCAGCGGACGGCGCTGGTGGAGATCAGGCGCTGGTCCATCACCTGCACGCCCTCGGCGCCGCCCCGCCACAGCGCGTTGACCACGGCCTGGATGTCCTGCTGGTGGATGACCAGGTCGTTGACGCGGGGCTCGGGCACCCCCGGGATGCGCGCGGTGGCGTTCGGCGGGGCGTCGTTGAGGGTGACGGTCAGGCCGCCGCCCTGGAGCGGCTCCAGCGCGGCGTCGGAGCGCAGGCCGTCCAGCTGCGCGGTGTCGGCGGGGTCGTGGCCCTGCTGCTCGGTGAGCTGCTGGGCGCGGGCCTGGAGGTCGGCGAGCTGGGACTGCGCCTGCTGGTTCTGCGCGCTGCGCTGGCGGACCACGTCGCCGAGGCTGAGCAGCGAGTTGTCGGTCCGCAGGTCGGTGCCGCGGGCGGTCTGCGCGCTGATGTAGAAGAGCAGACCGGCGAGCGCGAAGACGGCGCAGGTCAGGGCACGTCCGACAATTCGGGTGCCGGAAGGGCGGGTAGGGGCCGGCTCAGGGGGAATCGACAAATTAGTCACCGTACCCTTATCTCCTCAAGACCCGCCGAGCCACTACGCTAACGGACGCCGGTGGCATGTGGCGGAGCGGTCCCCAGGACGTTCTCCACGGCCGACCGCAGCCGATTCCACCCGCTGCACCCTGCGCGGTCTCACAGCGCATCGACAGGAGAGCTCCTCGTGCCGAAGTCTCGACTCCGCAAGAAGTCCGACTACACCCCGCCGACGACGGCCGCGGTGAAGATCAGTTCGGGCCGCAGTTGGGTCGCCCCACTGATGCTGGCGCTGTTCCTGATCGGCCTGGTGTGGATCGTCACCTACTACGTGACCAGCGGCACCTACCCGGTCGAGAGCTGGCGGAACTGGAACATCCTGGTCGGCTTCGGCTTCATCGCCGCAGGGTTCGGCGTCTCCACCCAGTGGAAGTGACGGCCCGCCCGTCCTGAGGCTCTGATTCGAGCCGTTTCCCGCCGCTCCGGACCGCTCGTCCCGGGGCGGCGGTGAGGCGTGCCCGGAACCCGGTCGGGAATCCGGTCGTTTGTCCCCACCATCGGACTGGCGTGCTTATCCACATGGTTATCCACACTGGGGAAAAGTCTCCCCAGCCTGTGGATAACTTTCCCGGGCGGGGCCGTGCACAGCTGTGCACAACTCCCCGGAAACGAGAAAACCGCACAGCAGGACACGCGTAGAACAGCAGTCCGCAACCGAGTGGCCGCACAGCCTGTGCACAACCCCGCACCCGCTGTGGACAAACGTCCGGGCGGTCAGGCCCCGTAGAGGGCCATCCCGGTCAGCAGCATCCCCGCCTCGACCGCCACCGCGCCCGCCACCGCCAGCGCCTGGACCAGGCCGCGGCGCTCGCGCGGGGCGTACATCAGGCCGGCCGCGGTCAGCGCGCCGAGCACCAGCCCGCCGACGTGCGCCCGCCAGTCGATGCCCGGGCGGGAGAAGGTGACGACCAGGTTGAAGACCAGGAACGCCATCGCCGGGCCGAGCGGACCCCTGTTCCGCAGCTGGAGCACGATCGTGGCGCCGATCAGCCCGAAGACCGCCCCGGAGGCGCCCACCGAGTTCATCCAGTCGCCGGCCACCAGGAAGGCGAAGGTGCTGCCGCCCAGGCCGGAGACCAGGTACAGGGCCAGGAAGCGCAGCCGGCCGAGCGCCTCCTCCAGCGTCGGGCCGAGCCAGAACAGCACCAGCATGTTCATCCCGACGTGCCACCACTCCAGGTGCAGGAAGGTGGCGGTCAGCAGCCGGTACCACTGGTCCGGGCCGTCGGCGATGCCCGCCGGGCCGCCGAGGATGTCCCGCCCCGCGCTGAACAGCGACCAGGTCTGGCCCAGCCGCGGGGTGAGCACGTAGGCCGCCAGCACCCAGACCACGACGTTGAGCCCGATCAGCACCCGGGTGACCAGCCCGCCGTCGGCGGCCAGGGCGCCGCCGAACCGGGTGGTCGCCCGACGCGTCCCGGCGTGACCGTCGCCGACGCACTCCGGGCACTGGAAGCCCACCGAGGCGGTCACCATGCACTGCGGGCAGATCGGCCGCTCGCAGCGGGTGCAGGAGACCCCGGTGGGGGTCCGCGGGTGCCGGTAGCAG
Source organism: Kitasatospora sp. NPDC054795 (assembly GCF_053611565.1). NCBI lineage: Bacteria > Bacillati > Actinomycetota > Actinomycetes > Kitasatosporales > Streptomycetaceae > Kitasatospora > Kitasatospora sp. NPDC054795. The sequence goes on along the minus strand of NZ_JBSHAP010000145.1, from coordinate 1,206 downwards.
CCGGGCGGACCGGCCTCCGGGGACCGATCGGCCGACGGCCGCGGCTCGTCCGGGAGCATCAGCGGAGTCCCCTTCCCGTACACGACCTCCGAAACCGCCAGCCTACTGCCGCGCCCCCGCTCCCGGACCGGCTCCCCCACAACCGCCCGCCCGCCGCACGGGCCCGGGTACCGCCCGCCCCTCCGCCCCCACCCGTCACCGCCCCGCGCCCGGCCGCGCCCTCCCGCCCCGACCTGCCCCGCGCCCGTCCGCCACCCCGCAGGGCCCCGCGCCCGTCCGCCACCCCGCAGGGCCCCGCGAACGGCCCACCCCGACCTGCCGTCGGACAAATCAGGATGCATGATCAGCATTCAGGTGGATATGTGCATATAGGACGCCACCCAGGAGGAGAGACTCGTGAGCTTTTCGGATTCGGCCCGAGAGACGGCCACCAGGACCCGGGACACCGCCACACACTTCGCGGACGGCGCCAAGCAGCGCCTCGGCCCCGCCTTGGACGCCTTGGGCCCGAAGGCCGCGCTGGCCGCCCACAACCTCCGCATCCAGTACGACAGGCATCTCGCCCCGCAGATCGGCCACGCCTTCGCCAGCCTGCCGCCGGAGGCCCAGCAGAACGCCCTGAAGGCCCTCCACCGGGCCCAGGAGGCCGCTCTGGCGGCCCGCCTGTCCGCCGCCCGGGCTGCGGACCAGGCCCGCACCACCGTGGCCCCCAGGGTCGCCCAGGCGGTCGAGGAGGCCCGCGCCACCGTCGGCCCGGTCGCCCACGAGGCCCAGACCCGCGGCGCCGCCGCGCTGACCGCCCTCCAGGGCAACGTCAGCTCGGCCGAGATCAGCGAGCTGGCCGCCCGGAACGCCAGGAAGAAGGAATGCAACCGCCTGGCCTCCGGCCTGGCCGTGGCCGGTCTGCTGGCGATCGGCGGCGGCATCGTGGCCTGGCAGTGGTGGCGCCGGCACAGCAACCCGGAGTGGTTGGTCGAGCCCCCGGCACCGCAGGAGCCCCGGCCCACCGGCGCGCACGCCGCGTCCGCGCCGGTGAACGGCTCCGGCCCGGACGCCACCGCCGAGGGCACGGACGGGGCCCCGGTCGGCGAGAACGACGGCCCCGCTACCGAGGACGGCCCCGGGCCGCGCTGACCGTGCGGAGACCGCCGGAAAAGCCGATCGGCCGTCGACCAGGATACAGGGGGGAGGGCGAACGGGAAAACG
>NZ_JBSHAP010000144.1:0-22772 GCF_053611565.1 Kitasatospora sp. NPDC054795 | reverse complement strand
CCCACCGCCTCCCACCGGTTGGTATTTATTGGGGGGGCGTGGGTTTTTTTTTATATCTCCCGGTGGGGGGGCGTGGGCGGGGGGGGGGGGGCCGGGCGGCGGGCGGGCCGGGCGGGGGGCCCCCACCAAGGCAGGTGCACTCAGCCGGCCGGCAGGGCGGGCCGGCCCGGCACCCACAGCGGCACCCGGCCGCCGCGCGGCATGGAACGCGCCGCGTCCTGCTCCAGCCACCCGCCGACCCGTTCCGGATCGCCCTCGCACAGCTCCACCAGCGCGGCCGCGGCGATCCGGGTGCAGCACAGCACCAGTGCCAGGGTGTCCTGGCGGCGGTGCCGCTCCCGTACGTACGCCTCGCCGCGCTCCTCGATCCGGCGGGCGTGGCACGGCCCGTCCTCGGCGGTCAGCGCCTGCACGCCGTGCCACACCAGGGTCAGCGCACAGGGCTCGGCCGGGTGCGAGGTGCCCTCGCGCTGCGCCTGTTCACGAGCCTCCGCCGAGCGCTGCCCCAGCCATTCCAGCGCCGCCGGCCCGTCCTCCCGGCAGGAGCGCAGCACCAGCTCCGCGGCCCGGGCCACCAGGGCCCGCAGGAGCGCCGGCGCGGGCACCCGCAGCCCGGACGCGGGTCCGTCGCCGAACGCCAGCCAGGCGTCGGCGAACGAGGCCGCCCGCAGTCCGCCCAGCCAGGCCGGTTCCCCGGCCTCCGTACTCAGCCAGTCCTGTGCCCCCAGCCGCACCAGCCCCACGGCCGTCAGGCGCGCCGCGTCCCCGTCCAGCTCCCGCAGCCATCCACTCCGCACCAGTACCCACCCCCGTCAGCGGTTCATCCCCGTGAGGCCTCATCCCACCACACCAGGACGGGAACGAACTAGACAGGGGCACGTCACAATCTGGAAGCGAGTCTTCCGGGTAGTCCTCCGGGCAGCCCTCCGGTGGAGCCGGCCTGGGCGGGCCGGGGCGGGGCCGGGGCGGGGCCGGGGCGACCGGCCGGGGTGCCGTGGTGCGGCCGTGGCGCGTTTGGCCCCCCGGGGTGTGGGCGTCGGCCGAGTTGGGCAGGGGCACGTCAGGACCCGGGCGGCTGTGCGGACGCCCGGTGCGTCGGGGCGGGCCGTTGCGGCCTGCCGTCAATGTGGTGCGAGCCCGTCGATCGGGGCGAGGGCGTCCTCGACCGATCCCGCCGGGTCGACCACCGGACAGAGGACCCCGCGGACAGTGCGGGTGGCGTCCAGTACGAGGGTGAGCCGCTTGAGCCGGTCGTTGCCCGCCGCCCGGAAGGTGGGTAGGCGCAGCGCGGCGGTCAGCCGGAATTCGGCGTCGGAGAGCAGTGGGAAGGGGATGCGGGTGTGCTCGGCGAACGCGCACAGCTGGTCCGGGCGTTGGGTGCCGACGCTGTGGACCCGGGCGTCGCGGGCGGTGGACTCGGCCGCGCGGTCGCGGTAGGTGCCGGACTCCGGTGTGCAGCCGGCCGCGCCGGGGATCTCCCCCCACCCGGGCGGGTGTTCCGGGCCGCGGGGGGCGTAGGCGCCGGGGTGGCAGGAGAGCACCGTCCCGGTGGCGCCGGGTGCCACGGGGTCGGTCGACTCGCCGGTGGCGGCGGGGAGTTCCAGCTCGGGCAGCCGGTGGCCGGTCGGGCCGTGCACGCGGCGGGCCTCGGCGGAGTCGGCGGTGCTGGTCCCGGAGAGCGGGCCGTCGCCCAGGACGTGGACGCGGCGGCTGATGCCCGGTCCGGTGCAGTGGACAGGTTGCGACAGAAGGGGTGGGCCCGATGGTGGATATGACGACGCGGACAGCGGTCGCGGCGGACCGGCGAGCGGAGCACGAGGCGCGACGCCGGACTTCGGCGGGAGTGTTCTGGCGCTACTGGACGGGATCGCTGATCAGCCGGCTCGGGGACCAGGTGACCAGTGTCGCCCTGCCGTTGATCGCCGTGCTCACCCTGCACGCGACGGCCTGGCAGGTCGGCCTGATCACCGGTGCCGGGTACCTGGGGTGGCTGCTGGTCGGGCTGCCGGCGGGCGTCCTGGTCCACCGGCTCCCGCTGCGCGGCACCCAGGTGGTGATGGACGTGGTGCGCGGGCTGGCCGTGGTCTCGGTTCCGGTGGCGGCCGCGCTGGGCGGCCTCGGCCTGCCGCACCTGGTGGCGGTCGCGCTGCTGGTCGGGCTGGCGAGCGTGGTCTTCGACGTCGGCAACTCCACCTTCCTGCCCTCCATCGTCCCCAGGGAGGAGCTGACCGCCCGCAACAGCCTGCTCTCCGGCAGCAGCGCCGCGACCGAGCTCGCCGGCCCCTCGCTCGGCGGGGTACTGGTCCAACTCGTCGGCGGCGCGGCCGCGATGGTGCTGGACGCGGTCAGCTACCTGGTCTCGGCGGCCCTGCTGCGCAGCCTGCCGCGCGCGGAAAGGTCCGCCGTCGCCCGCCCGGCCGGCGCGGGGATGCGGGAACAGATCCGCGAGGGCTGGCACTTCGTCACCCGGCACCCGGTGATCGGGCCGTGCGCCGCCGACGCCACCGCGGTCAACTTCGTCGCCGGCGGGCTGATGACACTCACCCCGGTGTTCCTGGTCGACACCCTCGACGCGCCGGCCGCCGCCGTCGGCGCACTGATGGCCACCGGCGGCCTGGGCAGCCTGATCGGCGCCGCCCTCACACCCCGGGTGGTCTCCCGGATCGGCAGCGGCGGCGCCCTGCGGAGGGCGGCGCTGATCGCCGCCCTCTTCACCTTCCTGCTCCCGGCGGCCGGCTCCGGCTGGGCGGCGCTCGTGTTCGCCGTCGGCAACGCGGGCTTCTCGGCGGGAGTGGTGGTCACCAGCATCGTCACCCGCACCCACCGGCAGACCCACACCCCGCCGGAGCTGCTCCCCAGGGTGATGGCCACCGTCCGGTTCGTCTCCTGGGGCGCCATCCCGGTCGGCGCGGTCCTGGCCGGGGCCGCCTCCACGGCCTGGGGCCCGCGCACGGCGCTGCTCCTGCTGGCGGTGTGCAGCCTGGCAGGCCCGGCGATCCTGCTGGCCGGTTCGATCCGCCGGGTGCGCGACCTCGCCTGAGCCGGTCGCCCGCCGCCGCCCCGGGCGCCGTTCGGTCGAACGGAAAGGCCCGGGGGACGGCGAGCGGGGAGGCCGAGGGACGGCGGCCGGCGACCGGCCTCTCCCGGGCCGCGCACGGCTGTCGGACCGGTGGACGAGAATGGCACTATGTCGCCGGTACCGTCCACACCCGCCGTCTCCGCCCGCATGAGCCGACAGGCATCGCGGGACACCGCCCAGGAACTGGCCGTCCGCCGTCTGCTCCACGCCGGTGGGTACCGCTACCGTGTCCAGCGGCCGGTGCCGGGCATGCCTCGCCGTACGGTGGACATCCTCTTCCCGGGGCCGAAGGTGGCGGTCTTCCTCGACGGCTGTTTCTGGCACGGGTGCCCGCAGCACGCCACGCACCCCAAGAGCAACGCCGAATGGTGGCGGACCAAGCTGGGCCGCAACATCGAGCGCGACACCGAGACGACGGAGCATCTGCGGGACGAGGGCTGGACGGTGCTCCGCTTCTGGGAGCACGAGACGCCCGAGGATGTCGCGCTGCGTGTCGCCGAGACGGTGGACCACCAACGGAGGCGCCCCGCCGGGCCGCCCCGCCCCGGCGGGGGGTCTGACGGGTCGGGAGCGGCCGGATAGCCTGGGGCGCCATGATGCGTGTGTGGATGTTGCCGCTGCTGCTGGTGCTCGGCGGTGCGGCCGTCGCGAGCGGCCCGGCCCTCGACGGGAACGGCTGGGCGGCCGCCCTGTTCCTGGTGCCGTTCGTCGGGCTCGCGGCCGTGAACTCGCCGCTGGTCTTCCCGAAGTCGCTCGGCGCTGAGGAGGCGCAGCGCCGCAGCGCGGCCGACGGCCGGCCGGTGGTGTACTGGCGGTCGGGCTGCAAGTACTGCCTGCGGTTGCGCTTTCGGCTCGGCCGGTCGGCCCGGCGGCTGCACTGGGTCGACATCTGGAGCGACCCGGAGGCGGCGGCGGTCGTACGGGCGGCCAACGACGGCAACGAGACCGTGCCGACCGTCGTCGTGGACGGCCGGCCGCACACCAACCCCGACCCCGCGTGGGTGCGCGGACAGCTGTCCGCCACCTGAGCGGCGGGAGCGCCCCGTCGTACCCCGTCGACGCGGAGGGTGGTGCCACCGATCCGCTCGGTGGCACCGCTCCGGCAGGTGTCAGCCAACGGCGACTCCGTCGGCGCCCAGGCCGGCCGCGTTGCCGACGGCCTTCAGCGCATCCGCGGAGGAGGCGGCGCGGCACGCCATCTCCACGGCGTGGAAGCCGACTTCGGGTCCGACCCGGTCGGCGGGGCCGCCGGGTGCGTCGCGGAAGACGGCGACCTCGCCCGGGAGCAGCTCCGAGCGGAGCAGGCTCGCCAGGCCGGCCCGGCCGCTCAGGCTCAGCTTGCGGTAGATGCGCGTCAGGTGCTGCTCCACCGTGCTGACGGTGATCCAGAGCTTGTCGCTGATCTCCCGGTTGCTGTCGCCCTCGGCTGCCAGTTTCGCCACCCGGAGCTCGGCCCGGCTGAGGCCGGTGAGCAGCGAGCCCACCGCCCCGCCCGGGGTGGCCGCCGGGGGCGGTCCCAGCGGGAGCGCCGGCTCGTCGTCTTCGCCCGGGCCGTCCCCGGCCGGGCGGCGGTCGCCGGTGCCGCGGTCGCCGCAGTCCCCGAGCCCGGCGTCGGTGAGCGGGTCCGCGCCGTTGCGTGGCGTGCCGCCCGCGCGCGTTTCCTCGTCGGGCCCGAACCCGTCGTCGCTGCCCCGCCCGTGTTCCACGGCCGGGGCGAATCCGGCCCGGATCCGCTGGGACCCCGTCTCCGCCCGGGCCGGTTCGAGCCGGTCGCCGGGCGTCCGCAGGCGGTCGACGGCCTCCTGCAGCAGGTCGGGCTTCTCCCGGCCCCCGTCGTGCTCGGCCAGGATCCGGAGCAGGGCGCCGCGGGTGCGGTCGTCCAGGGACGGTTCCCGCAGCTGACCGGCCGCCAGGTTCCGGGCGGCGACCGGGTCGCCGGCCTGGAAGGTGGCCTCGACCAGGCTGGCGGTCAGCGGGATCAGGGCGGGGATGTCCAGTTGCCAGACCCTGAGCCGACGGGCGCAGGTCCGGAGGTCGTCGAGCGCCTCCGTGGTCCGACCGGCCGCCAGGGCGAGCCGGCCGCGGGCGTGCAGGTAGCGGATGCCCATCACGGTCTCGAACATGGCGCTCGGGACCTCCCGGCCGGCCTCCTTGGCGGCGTCGTCCGTGCGGCCCAGCGCGAGGTGGGCCTGGATGAGCACCGACAGCGGATAGCCGATCGACACCCCCCAGTTCTCCTCGCCCGCCAACGACAGGGCGTCCGAGGCGAGTTCGGCGGCGGCCTCGGGATCCCCGCCGCGCAGGCACACGTCGGCCCGGGCCGCCTTGAGCTGGGCCAGCCAGGTGGTCGCACCCCGACGGGTGGCGTGGCCGATCAGCTCGTCGCACCAGAGCAGGGCCCGGCCGGGTTGGTCCCCGTCGGCGAGGGCGAGGATCGCCGTGGTGATCGCTTCCAGCGGCATCCCGTCCACCCGGCAGGAGGACAGGACGCGTTCGGCGAGCGAGGCGCTCTCCGCGTCGCCGCCCCGGGCCCAGACGCGGGAGAAGACCCCGATCGCCTCCGCGGCCGCGGGCAGGCAGGCGCCCCCGACCCCGGTGCCGCAGAGCTCGTCGAGGTTCCAGGACCGGGTGAAGGACGGGCCGAAGAACCAGTGGAAGACGTGCAGGAGTTCGACGCCGTCCTCGTGCCCGAGGGTGAGGTGCGAGCGCTTCGCCTCCGCGAGGACGGTGGAGACGGTGGTGAGGTCTCCCCGCCACAGCAGCGCCCGGATCAGTGCGACGACGTCCTTGCCGGTGAGCTTGCCCTCCACCAGGGCCTCGCGCAGCGCGCTGGTGTGCGGGGCGACCGCGCTGGGGTTGGTCTGCCAGGTGGAGTGGACGTACGTGCGCAGGGTGGCCAGGTGCTGGTCGTCGTTGGCCGCGGCCAGCGCCAGGTTGAGGTAGAGGTGCGCGGTCGAGGTCTTCCCCTCGGCCAGCTCCTGCTCCGCGGCGTCGGTGAGGATCGGTACGGTCCAGTCGCCGTCGGCCTCGCCCGCGGCGACGATCTGGGCGGCGATGACCGTGGTGGCCATGCCCAGGTCGCGCCGGAGCTTCGTCGCCCGGGTGTACAGCGTGGTCTGCTCGGTGCGCGAGAGCGAGGCGAGGACGGCGGCCGCGACGTTCGGGTGACGGAACTCGTCGCCGGCGGTCAGGCCGGCGTTGGTGAGGATCTCCAACGCGTGCGCGACGCACCGCTGGTCGAGGTCGAGCAGCCGGCCGAGCAGCGCCGGGGAGGCGTGCTCGCGCAGGACGGCCATGCCGCTGGCGACCGCGAGGATCTGCGGTTCCCAGCGGTAGAGGCAGGCCAGGACGGCCATTTCGAAGGACCGGCCGACGCGCGGAAGGTCGTCGGGCCGGGCCCGGTCGTGGGCGGCGTCGAGGTGGTTGTCCTCGATCAGGGCGTGGACCAGGATCGGGTTGCCCCCGCTCAGCCGGTGGACGGCCGGGGCGAGTTGCGGCGCGATCGCGTGGTCCGGGGTCCGCTCCAGGATGGTGCGGACGGTGTGTTCGGACATCGGCTTGAGCTGGACCCTGCTGTGCGGCGCGCGGGTCACCTCGGCGCGGAACAGCGGCAGCGTGGGCTGCGGCCGGTCCCACTCGTTGAGCACCATGAGCATGCGCTGGGGGCGCATGCGGCGCTGGAGGTAGAGCAGCGCCTGGAGCGAGGGGGTGTCCGCGAAGTGCACGTCGTCGATGCCGACCACCACGGACCGGCCCTCGCAGGCGCCCAGGAGGACGTTGCAGAGCCGGCGGATGGTCTCGTTCTCGACGGCCTGCGGCCGTTCGAACCGGTGGTCGGGGCTCAGGTGGTCGCCGAACGCCTCCGCGACCAGGGCGGATATTTCCGTGGCGATTTCGTTCGGCAGTTCGGCGCAGCGCAGCAGCTGCTCGATGACCCCCATGGGGAGATCCCGTTCCGCCCGCGAACCGGTCGCCTGGAGGACCAGTGCTCCTTCTTTTGCCGCCAGCGCCGAGAAATCGTGCAGAAGTTGGGTCTTACCACTTCCCAGGGTTCCGCTGACGAGGACCACCCGACCGTTCCCGCAGGACAGTCCCTCGAACAGGTCCAGTAAATACTCCAACGCTTCATGCTGTTCGGCTCGAATCAGCAAGAATGCCTCCGAGTTGTTGTGTAAAAGCCTTGCATCCACCGCAACGGAAAGGCTGACTCCCCCGTTTTGCCTTGAGCCTCCATGACGTTGCGTGATCACTCAGATGCACGGTGTACACAGCGCGAGGGGAACGCCGGCGGGACCGAGTGCCCGGGCTTGCATCTACTTTCACCCTAGGCGAACTTCAACGGCGACCGCTAGGGACTCCGTTCAGCGCCACACCGGTGACTTAAGCCTCGTGCGTGTAGCGTGGTTTCAGGAGGTGTCGGATGTCGCGACCAGGGCAGTTCGGCCCGGAACCGAACGGGGGACTGCCCGACCGCATCGCGGTCGGGCTGCTGACCGGGTCGTTCCCGCCGGAGCTGGTGGACCGGGTGGTGGCCCGGTGCGGGCGGGAGGGGCAACGGAACCGCCTGCTGACACCGAAGGTGACGGTCTACCTGGTCCTGGCGATGTGTCTGTTCCCGGGCCACGGGTACCAGGAGGTCGCCCGCAAGCTCGTCCGGGGCCTGGCCTGGGCGGGGCACTGCGCCGCGCCGGGGCAGGCGCCCAGTACGGCGGCGATCTCGCGGGCCCGGGTGAAGCTGGGGGCGGAGCCGTTCAGGGAGCTGTTCGCCGAGGTCGTCCGGTCGGCGGCGGCCGAGGAGGCCGAGGAAGCCGGGCGGGCCGGACAGGTCGGGGGAGTCCGGTACCGCGGGCGGCGCCTGGTCGCCGTCGAGGGCGCGGCGATCGAGGTGCCGGACAGTGCCGAGAACGTGGCGTACTTCGGACCGCCGGAGCCCGGGGGCGGGTACCCGCGGGTGCGGCTGGCGGCCCTGGTCGAGTGCGGCACCGGAGCGGTCGCCGCGGCGGCCACCGGCCCGTCGGCGGCCGCCGTGCCGAACCTGGCCCGGGGCCTCTTCGACCGCCTCGGCGGCGGGGACCTGCTGCTCGCCGACCAGGGCGGGTTCGACGGTCCGGCGGTGTGGCGGGACGCCTCGGCCGGTGGGGCGGACCTGCTGTGGCGGGTCGGTCCGGACGCGGTACTGCCGGTGCGTCAGCTGCTGGGCGACGGCTCGTTCCTGTCCGGGTTCGCCGCCGACGGGGGCGGTCGCGGCGGTGGCGGGTCGGGCCGGTCGACGGGGTCGGCGGCGGCGCCGGTGGTGCGGGTGGTCGAGGACCCCTCGGTGGGGGAGCCGGGCCGGCTGCTCACCACGATCCTCGACCCGGGGCGGGCCCCCGCCGCGGAGCTGGCCGCGCTGCACGGCGCGTGGAGGTCGGGGGCGAGGGCCCTGCGGGACCTGGCGGCCGATCAGCTGGAGGCCGTGCGGGTGCTGCGCTCGCGCTCGCCCGAGGGGGTCGAGCAGGAGGTCTGGGGGCACCTGCTGGTCCATCACGCCCTGCGTCGGCTGAGGGTCTCCGGCCCCGGTCGTTAAGTCACTGGTGGGGTGAAACTGAATCAGCCGTTCCACTTCCCCGTGATGGCCGAAACGTGACGGCGCATTCCGGATCGGTGCGCATATCCGATGGGGCGGAGGGCCCGGGGGGTTTTCGGTGGTGCCGGAACGGATCGGAGGCGTTCGTTCCGCACACGTTCTGCCTGCCAGGCCCGCAGGTCCCGCCGCCGGCCCCGGGGATTCCCCGGCCGGGCTCCGGCGGCGGTTCCACCGGTGGAATCGGCGCGTCCGGTTCGATCGGTTCCGCCGCCCGGCACCCCTAAAGTTGGCCGGGCACCGCCCCCTAACCTCCCCCCCGGTCCGAGGAGGCGCCCTTGCCCCGACGGCGCCGCCGACATAGGGCGCGCCCCGGTGCGACCCGATCGCCCGCGCGGCCGCCGCGCTCCAGCGGCCCGGGAAGGTGCCGGGGCGCCGGCGGGCATCCCCTACCAGGGCGCCGCAGGACCCCGCGCGCGTGCGCCCGCGCCGTGCGGCTAGGGGTTGTCCGGTCGGGCCGGGCCGGTCACGGTAGGAGCCGTTGAGGTCCCGACAGGACAGCGGGCGACCGGAGCCGGCCACGAACCCTCGTGCGCTCCCGCCCGCCGATCAAGGTGAGACGCGCGGTCCCGCAGGTCCGCGGGCGGCGCCTCACCGGTGTCGCGGTCCCGCCACGCCGACCGCCGGAGGGATTCCAGTCACCATGGCAGCTATCGACGATCTGTGGGTGCGCCGCTACCACCCCGCGCCCGAGGCCCGGCACCGGCTGCTCTGCCTGCCGTACGCGGGTGGGTCCGCGAGCTACTTCTTCCCGGTGTCCCGCGCGCTGTCGCCGCAGGTCGACGTCCTCGCGGTGCAGTACCCCGGCCGTCAGGACCGGCGCCAGGAGCCCTGCGTGGAATCCGTGCAGGAACTGGCCGACCTGCTGGTCGACGTCGTCAAGCCGTTGGCCGACCGCCCGCTGTCGCTGTTCGGCCACAGCATGGGCGCCTCCGTGGCGTTCGAGCTGGCGCTGCGGCTGGAGGACCTCGGCATCGTGCCGCACACGGTGTGGGCCTCCGGGCGGCGCGCCCCCGGCGCCCACCGCGACGAGCGGTTCCACCAGCTCGACGACCAGGGCCTGCTCACCGAGATCAAGCGGCTGGACGGCACCGACAACAACCTCCTCGACGACGAGGAGATGGTGCGGATGGTCCTCCCGGTGCTGCGCAGCGACTACCGGGCCGCCGAGACCTACCGCCCCACCCCCGGTGCCGGGCTCACTGCGCCGGTCCTCGCCCTGGTCGGCGACGACGACCCGAAGGTCACCGTGGACGAGGCCCGGAAGTGGGCCGAGCACACCTCGGGCCCGTTCGAGCTCGAAGTCTTCCGGGGCGGTCACTTCTACCTCAACGCCCACGCCAACACCGTCGTCGACCGGATCCGCACCAGGCTCGGCTGACCGCTCCGCCGTTCCTCCGCGTCATCCGTCCACGCGAAGTTCCGCCGCGTCATTCATCCACGCGAATCGACCGTGTTGAAGGGCAGCCGGTTTCGAACCGGTTCTAGAGCTGCTCTGCGAGCCGGTCCTCGGAAATCCCGGAAAACTGCCCAGAGGAGTCGTTCGTGTCCAAGTCGCTCTACGAACTCGGTGAGATTCCGCCGCTCGGCCTCGTGCCCGAGCAGATGTACGCGACCGTCATCCGGCAGGACCGCTTCGGCGAGCCCCTCAAGGCGATGCAGACCGAGGTCGTCGACGTGCCGGAGCCCGGGTACGGCGAAGTGCTGGTGTACGTCATGGCCGCCGGAATCAACTACAACAACGTCTGGGCGTCGCTCGGCGAACCCATCGACGTCATCGCGATGAGACAGCGGCTGCTCGGCGAGAAGGAGGATTTCCACATCGGCGGCAGCGACGGTTCCGGAGTCGTCTGGGCCGTCGGCGAGGGCGTCAAGCAGTTCAAGGTCGGCGACGAGGTCATCCTTTCCGGAGCGACCTGGGACGAGACGGCGGAGGACGTCCGCACGGGCGTCGACCCGATCGCCTCGAAGTCGCTGCGGGCCTGGGGCTACGAGACGAACTACGGCTCCTTCGCCCAGTACACCGTGGTGCGCGAGCACCAGCTCCACCGCAAGCCGGCCAACCTGTCCTGGGAGGACGCCGGCGGCTACCTGGTCACCGGCGCCACCGCCTACCGGCAGCTGACCGGCTGGGCCCCGCACGACGTCCGCCCGGGCGACCCGGTGCTGATCTGGGGCGGCTCCGGCGGCGTCGGCTCGGCGGCCATCCAGATCGTGAAGCTGCTCGGCGGTATCCCGATCGCCGTGGTCTCCAACCCGGACCGGGTCCAGTTCTGCCTGGACCTCGGTGCCGCGGGCGTGATCGACCGCCGGGAGTTCACCCACTGGGGACGGCTGCCGGACCTCGACGACGAGGCGGCCGGCCGGGCCTGGACGGCCGAGGCCCGCCGGTTCGGCGCGAAGATCTGGGAGATCCTCGGGGAGCGCCGCAACCCGAAGATCGTCGTCGAGCACCCCGGCGAGGACACCCTGCCGACCTCGCTGTTCGTCTGCGAGAACGGCGGCATGGTCGTGCTGTGCGGCGGCACCAGCGGCTACAACGGCGACCTCGACCTGCGCTACCTCTGGATGCGCAGCAAGCGCCTCCAGGGCTCGCACGCCTCGAACACCCGGGAGAACCGGGCGGTCATCGGGCTGATGGCGGACGGCCGGCTCGACCCGTGCATCACCTGGTGCGGCACCTTCGACCAGATCGGCGAGGCCCACCAGATGCTCTACGCGAACCAGCAGGGCGTAGGCAACCTGGCCGCCCTGGTGAACGCCGCGGCGCCGGGGCAGACCTCGCTGCGGACCGGCTGAACGACCGGAACGGAACCGCGCCGCCACGGCAGCGCGGATTTCCGGAGCGAATAACGGAGCGGGAACCGCGCGAAAATGCGGTTCCCGCTCTGACGGCGAACGGCCCGGAACGGCCCGTGCCATCTGATGTCCTTTTTTCTGGGGTCGGCTAGGGGTATCGCGCGGGGATTGTCTCCCTAGGATGCGAAACGCTGCGGTCTCACGGGTAATCGGTACCGGCTGCGGTCCACCGCCGGCCGGGAGTAGGGGTTGATCTGCGTGGGGGAAGAGCAAAAGTATCTCGAATACCTGAAGCGGGTGACGGCCGATCTCCGGCGCACACGTCGTCAGCTCCAGGTGGCGGAGATGCGCGAGCGCGAGCCCATCGCGATCGTCGCGATGGCCTGCCGTTACCCGGGCGGCGTGAGCTCGCCGGCCGACCTGTGGCGGCTGGTGACCCGCGGCGGTGACGCCATCACCGGTTTCCCCGAGGACCGCGGCTGGCCGGCCGGGTCCGGCTACGCCGACGAGGGCGGATTCGTCGACGGGGTGGCCGAGTTCGACGCCGCGCTGTTCGGCATCTCCCCGCGCGAGGCCCTGGCCATGGACCCGCAGCAGCGGCTGCTGCTGGAATCCGCCTGGGAGGTCGTGGAGCGGGCCGGGATCGACCCGCGCTCGCTCTCCGGCAACCGGGTCGGCGTCTTCGTCGGCGCCTCCGCCTCCGGATACGCCGAGGGCGCCCACTCCCTGCCCGAGGGCGCCGCCACCCACCTGGCCATCGGCAACGCGGCCAGCGTGGTGTCCGGCCGGGTCGCGTACGCGCTGGGCCTGGAGGGCCCGGCCGTCACCGTCGACACGGCCTGCTCCTCCTCCCTGGTCGCCCTGCACCTGGCCGTCCACGCGCTGCGCGCGGGCGACTGCGAGCTGGCGCTGGCCGGCGGCGTCACGGTGATGTCCTCGCCGAGCGTCTTCGCGGAGTTCAGCCGTCTCGACGGCCTGGCCGGCAACGGGCGCTGCAAGGCCTTCGCGGCCGGCGCGGACGGTACGGGCTGGGGCGAGGGCGTCGGCCTGCTGATGGTCGAACGGCTCTCCGATGCCCAGCGGCTGGGGCACCCGGTGCTCGCCGTGGTGCGCGGCAGCGCCGTCAACCAGGACGGGGCCTCCAACGGCCTCACGGCTCCCAACGGCCCGTCCCAGCAGCGGGTGATCCGTCAGGCGCTGGCCGGCGCGGGGCTCTCCCCGGCCGACGTGGACGCGGTCGAGGCGCACGGCACCGGCACCCGGCTCGGCGACCCGATCGAGGCCCAGGCGCTGCTCGCCACGTACGGGCGGGAGCGTGCCGAGGGCGGCCCGCTGTGGCTGGGCTCGGTCAAGTCCAACATCGGGCACACCCAGGCCGCGGCCGGCGTGGCGGGTGTGATCAAGATGGTGCAGGCGATCCACCACGGCCTGCTGCCGGCCACCCTGCACGTGGACGCGCCCACCCCGCACGTGGACTGGAGCGAGGGCGGCGTCGAGCTGCTCACCGAGGCCCGGTCGTGGCCGGAGACCGACCACCCCCGCCGGGCCGGCGTCTCCTCGTTCGGCATCAGCGGCACCAACGCGCACGTGATCATCGAGGCGGCGCCCGCGCCCGCCGAGCCGCAGGCCGAGGGCGGGCCGGACGCCGACGCCGAGCCGACCGCCCAGGTCTCCCAGGCCGACCCGGCCCCGTCGGCCCCTTCGGCGCCCGCGCCCGCCGCCGGCCGGCCGGCGCTGTGGCCGCTCTCCGGCAAGGGCGCGGCCGGGCTGCGCGCCCAGGCCAGCCGACTGCGCGCCCACCTCGCCGAGGCCGAGGCGCCCGACCCCGTCGACCTCGCCTGGTCGCTCGCCACCACCCGCGCGGGCCTGGACCACCGCGCGGTGGTGCTCGGCGACCTGCTCCCGGGCCTGGACGCGCTGGCCGGGGGCGACCCGGCCGCGGCGGTGACCGGCGTGGTGGGCGAGGGCCGCTGCGCCTTCCTGTTCACCGGCCAGGGCTCGCAGCGCGCGGCGATGGGCCGCGGGCTGTACGAGGCCTTCCCCGCCTTCGCCGAGGCCTTCGACGCCGTCTGCGCCGAACTGGACCGCCACCTCGACGGATCGGTCAAGGACGCGGTCTTCACCGGCCGCCGCCTCGACCTGACGATGTGGACCCAGGCCGGCCTGTTCGCCGTCGAGGTCGCCGGCTTCCGGCTGCTCGAATCCTGGGGCGTGGCCCCCGACTTCCTGCTCGGCCACTCCGTCGGCGAACTCGCCGCGGCGCACTGCGCGGGCGTCCTCACGCTCGCGGACGCCTGCGCCGTGGTGGCCGCGCGCGGCCGGCTGATGCAGGCGCTGCCGTCCGGCGGCGCGATGCTCGCCGTCCGGGCCACCGAGGCGGAGGCCGTCGAGGCGATCGCCGGACGCGCCGACATCGCGGCGGTCAACGGGCCGTCCTCGGTCGTGGTCTCCGGTACCGCGGAGGTGATCGACGAACTGGCCGCCCGCTGGGCGGCCGAGGGTCGCAGGACGAGCCGGCTGACGGTCTCGCACGCCTTCCACTCCGCCCTGATGGAGCCGATGCTCGCGGACTTCCGCGCGGTGCTGGAGACGGTCTCCTTCGCCCGCCCCCGGATCGCGATCGTCTCCAACCTGACCGGAGCCGTCGCCGCGCCCGACCTGCTCACCACCCCGGAGTACTGGGTGCGGCACGTGCGCGAGGCCGTCCGGTTCGCCGACGGCGCCGCCTGCCTGGCCGCCCGGGGCGTGACCCGCTTCGTCGAGCTCGGCCCGGACGGCGTACTCTGCGGGATGGCCCAACAGGCCGGTGCCGAGGGCGTGTTCGCCCCGGTGCTGCGTCGCGATCGGGACGACGCCGAGTCGGCGCTGACCGCACTGGCCCGGATCTGGACGGCCGGTGTCGAGGTCGACTGGCGCACCGTGCTGCCCGAGGGCCGCCGGGTGGAGCTGCCGACGTACGCCTTCCAGCGCGAGCGCTACTGGCCGCAGAGCATGGCGGCGCCGGCCGGCCCGCCGAGCGAGGCCTCGGACCAGGACGTCCGGTTCTGGGCGGCGGTGGAGCGCGCGGACCTCACCGAGCTGGCCACCACCCTGAAGCTGGAGGAGGCCCCCGGCCTGCTGGACGAGGTGGTCCCCGCGCTGGCCGCCTGGCGGCGCTCCCAGCGGCAGGAGTCGACCGTCGACTCGTGGCGCTACCTGGTCACCTGGAAGCCGCTGACGGGCCTCGGCGACACCGCCCCGCTCACCGGCGACTGGCTGCTGTCCGCCGACCCCGAGGACGGACGGGCGGAGGCCGTCGAGCAGGCCCTGCGGGCCGCCGGTGCCACCGTCCTGCGCTGCGCCCCCGGGGCGTGGCCGACGCCAGGCCCGGCCGGCCCGGCCGGCGTGGTCGCGCTGCCGGCCGGCGCCGACCCGGCCGCCGAGGCGCTGGCGACCGTCCAGGGCCTCGGCGAGGCGGGCATCGACGCACCGCTGTGGCTGCTCACCTCCGGCGCCGTCTCGGTGGGCCGGTTCGACCCGCCGAGCGACCCGTCGGCGGCCCGGGTGTGGGGGCTCGGCCGCGTCGCCGCCCTGGAACTCCCGGACCGCTGGGGCGGGTTGATCGACCTTCCGGCCACCCTGGACGCCCGGGCCGGTGCCCGGCTCGCCGCGGTGCTGGCCGGCGCCACGGGCGAGGACCAGGTCGCCGTGCGCGGCTCCGCCGGCTACGGACGCCGGCTGACCCGCCCGGAGCCGACCCGGACCGCCGAACGGCCGTGGACCCCCTCGGGCACGGTGCTGGTCACCGGCGGCACCGGCGCCCTGGGCGCGGCCGTCGCCCGCTGGCTGGCCGAACGCGGAGCGCCGCACCTGCTGCTGCTCGCCCGGCGCGGCGCCGCCGCACCGGGCGCCGAGGACCTGGTCGCCGAGCTGACCGCCACCGGCACCCGGGTCACCGTCGAGGCCTGCGACGTCGCGGACCGGGAGGCGCTGGCCGCGGTGCTCGCGCGGATCCCGGCCGACCTCCCGCTCACCGGGGTGGTGCACGCCGCCGGGGTCGCGGCGCACGGCCCGATCGAGGAGCTGCGCCCCGCCGACCTGGCCGCCGTCGTCGACGGCAAGGCGGCCGGCGCCGCACACCTCGACGAACTCACCGACGGCCTGGACCTGTTCGTCACCTTCTCCTCGATCGCGGCGACCTGGGGCAGCGGCGGCCAGGCCGCCTACGCGGCCGGCAACGCCCACCTGGACGCGCTGGTCGACAACCGCCGCAGCCGCGGCCTGTCCGGCACCTCGATCGCCTGGGGCCCCTGGGCCGAGGCCGGGATGGCCGTCCGCGGCGAGGCGGCCGACTTCCTGCGCCGCCGCGGGCTGAACGCGCTCGACCCGGCCCTCGCCGTCCGCGCCCTGGCGCGGGCCGTGGACCACGGCGAGGGCTGCGTGACCGTCGCCGACGTCGACTGGGGGCTGTTCGCCCCGGCCTTCACCCTGGGCCGCCCCAGCCCGCTGCTGGCCGACCTGCCCGAGGCGGCGCAGCCGGTCGAGGGGGAGGGCTCCGACTTCGAGCTGGGCACCGCGCTGCGGCAGCGGCTCACCGCCGGGCCCGCCGGTCAGCGCCACCAGGTGCTGGTGGATCTGGTCCGGGAGCGCGCGGCCGCCGTGCTGGGCCACCGCACCGCCGAGGCGGTCGACCCCGAGCAGGTCTTCCGCGACCTCGGCTTCGACTCGCTGACCGCCGTCGAACTGCGCAACCTGCTGAACGCGGAGACCGGCCTCCGGCTGCCCGCCACCCTGGTCTTCGACCACCCGACGCCGACCGCCCTGGCCGCGTACCTGCTCGGCGAGCTGTTCGACGAGCCGGACGCGCCGGCGGCGCCCACCCGTGCCGCGGCTGATGTCGCCGCCGCCGCCGACGACGACCCGGTCGTGATCGTCGGCATGAGCTGCCGCTACCCCGGCGGGGTGGAGTCCCCCGACGACCTGTGGCGGCTGGTGTCCGAGGGCGAGGACGGCGTCACCGGCTTCCCCGCCGACCGCGGCTGGGACCTCGCCGACGACGAGGGCTCGTACGCCCGGCAGGGCGGCTTCGTCGCCGGGGCGACCGGCTTCGACGCGGCGCTGTTCGGCATCTCCCCGCGCGAGGCGCTGGCGATGGACCCGCAGCAGCGGCTGCTGCTGGAGGCCGCCTGGGAGGTCCTCGAATCGGCGGGACTGGACCCGCGCTCCGTCCAGGGCGCGCAGATCGGCGTGTTCGCCGGAGCGTCCAACTCCGGCTACGGCACCGGCGGCCTCGGGCTGGCGGGCGCCGAGGGGCACCTGCTGTCCGGCACCGCCAACAGCGTCATCTCCGGCCGGGTCGCGTACACCTTCGGCCTCGAAGGGCCCGCCGTCACCGTCGACACCGCCTGCTCCTCCTCGCTGGTGGCGCTGCACCTGGCCGTGCAGGCGGTGCAGCGCGGCGAGTGCGAGCAGGCCCTGGCCGGCGGCGTCACGGTGATGGTCTCCCCGGCGGCCTTCGGCGAGTTCGACCGCCAGGGCGGGCTCTCCTCGACCGGACGCTGCCGCTCCTACGCGGGCGCCGCCGACGGAACGGGCTGGGGCGAGGGCGTCGGCCTGCTGCTGGTCGAGCGGCTCTCCACCGCCCGGTGCGAGGGCCACCGGGTGCACGCGGTGATCCGGGGCAGCGCGGTCAACCAGGACGGCGCCTCCAACGGCCTCACCGCGCCCAACGGCCCCGCGCAGCAGCGGGTGATCCGGCAGGCGCTGGTCAACGCGGGCCTGTCCACCCGGGACGTCGACCTGGTCGAGGGCCACGGCACCGGCACGGTGCTGGGCGACCCGATCGAGGTCCAGGCGCTGCTGGCCACGTACGGTCAGGGGCGGCCGGAGGACGGCCCGCTGCTGCTCGGCTCGATCAAGTCCAACATCGGCCACACCCAGGCCGCCGCGGGCGCGGCCGGTGTGATCAAGATGGTGCAGGCACTGCGCCACGGGATCATGCCCGCCACCCTGCACGTGGACGAGCCCAGCCCGCAGGTGGACTGGTCGCGCGGAGCGGTGGAACTGCTCACCGAGGCCCGGGCCTGGCCCGAACTGGACCGGCCGCGCCGGGCCGCCGTCTCCTCCTTCGGCATCAGCGGCACCAACGCCCACGTCATCATCGAGCAGCCCCCGGCCGTCGAGGCCGAGCGGGCCCCGGCCCCCGCGCTCGCGCTGCTGCCGCTCTCCGCCCACACCCGGGACGGCCTGCGGGCCCAGGCGCAGCGGCTGCGCACCTTCCTCGCCGACACGGACGCCGACCCGCGCGACACCGGCCACGCGCTCGCCACCACCCGTGCCGCGCTGGAGCACCGCGCGGTGCTGGTCGGCGACGACCGGACGGAACTCCTCGGCCGGCTGGCCGACTTCGACGGCACGACGGCCGCCACCGCGGTCCCCGGCGGCACCGCCTTCCTGTTCACCGGCCAGGGAGCCCAGCGGGCCGGTATGGCCGAGGAGCTGTACGCGCGCTTCCCGGTGTTCGCGGACGCCTTCGACGCGGTCTGCGCCGAACTGGACCCGGCGCTGGACCGGCCGGTCCGCGAGGTGGCGGCCGACGGCGTGGACCTGAACCTGACCGGCTACGCCCAGACCGCTCTGTTCGCGGTCGAGGTCGCCACCTTCCGGCTGCTCGAATCCTGGGGCGTGGTGCCGAACCTGCTGCTCGGGCATTCGATCGGCGAGGTCGCGGCGGCGCACTGCGCCGGGGTGTTCTCGCTGGCGGACGCCTGCCGGCTGGTCGCGGCCCGGGCCCGGCTGATGCAGGCGCTGCCGAGCGGCGGCGCGATGCTCGCGGTGCGGGCCGAGGAGGCGGAGGTCCGCGAGGCCCTGGCCGGCCGGGCCGACGTCGCCGCCGTCAACGGGCCCGCCGACCTGGTGGTCTCCGGCGAAGCGGCGGTGATCGACGAACTCGCCGCCCGCTGGCGGGCCGAGGGGCGCCGGACCGCGCGGCTGGCGGTCTCGCACGCGTTCCACTCGGCGCTGATGGAGCCGATGCTCGCGGACTTCCGCGCGGTGCTGGAGACGGTCACCTTCGAGGCGCCGCGGATCGCGATCGTCTCCAACCTGACCGGCGCCCTCGCCGGCGCCGACACCCTGGGCACGCCGGACTACTGGGTGCGCCACGTCCGGGAGACCGTCCGGTTCGCCGACGGCGTGGCCTGCCTGCGCGAGCACGGCGTCCGCAGGTTCATCGAGCTGGGGCCGGACGGCGTGCTCTGCGGCATGGCCCAACTGACCGTCACCGACGGGGTGTTCGTGCCGATGCAGCGTCGGGACCGGAGCGGCGCGGAGGCGGTCGCGGAGACCGTCGGCGCGTTGTGGACGGCCGGCGTCGCGCTGGACTGGCGGGCCGTGCTGGGCGGCGGCCGGCGGGTCGAGCTGCCGACGTACGCCTTCCAGCGCGAGCGGTACTGGCCCGAACCGGGCCCCGTCCCCGCGCCCGCCAACAGCGCCGTGGACGCCCTGGACGCCCGGTTCTGGGACGCGGTCGAGCGCGCGGACCTGGGCGAGCTGGCGAGCACCCTCGCCGTCGAGTCGGCGGGCGAGCTGGAGCCGCTGCTGCCCGTGCTGTCCTCCTGGCGCCGCCGTCGCCGGGCCGACGCCGTCGTCAACTCCTGGCGCTACCGCGTCACCTGGAAGCCGGTCACGGACGGGCTCGGCGCGGGCGCTCTCACCGGAACCTGGCTGGTCGTGCTGCCGGACGGGGCCGACGGTGCTGCCGGGACCGACAGCGCTGCAGGGACCGACGGGGCGGGCGAAGCGGCCGGGCCGGCCGGCGGGCTGCCCGCGGCGCTGCGCGCCGCCGGGGCCGAGCTGGTCGAGTTCCGCTGCGACCCGGTGGCCGAGGGCCGGGCGGCGCTGGCCGGACGGCTCGCGGAACTGCCCGCCGAGTACGCGGGCGTGCTGTCGCTGACCGCGCTCGGCCCGGACGGGCTGACCGCCTCGGTGGTCCTGCTCCAGGCGCTCGGCGACGCCGCGATCGGCGCGCCGCTCTGGACCGTCACCAGCGGCGCGGTGTCGGTGGGCGGCTCCGACCCGCTGCGCGATCCGCTCCAGGCCCAGGTGTGGGGTGCCGGGCGGGTCGCCGCGCTGGAGCACCCGGACCGCTGGGGCGGCCTGGTCGACGTCCCCGCCGCCGTGGACGGCCGGGTCGCCGCCCGGCTGGCCTCGGTGCTCACCGGTGACCAGGGCCTGGACCAGGTCGCCGTGCGCCCCGCCGGGGTCTACTCCCGCCGACTGGTCCGGGCGGCCGTCGAGGACGTCCCGGCCGAGCCGTGGACCCCCTCGGGCACGGTGCTGGTGACCGGTGGCACCGGGGCGCTGGGCGCGGAGGTGGCGCGCTGGCTGGCCGGTCGGGGCGTTCCTCATCTCGTGCTGACGAGTCGGCGCGGTTCGGCGGCCGAGGGCGTGGACGCGCTGGTGGCCGAGCTGAGCGGGCTGGGTGCCCGGGTGACGGTCGCCGCCTGCGACGCCGCCGACCGGGCGGCGCTGGCGGCGGTGCTCGACGCGATCCCGGCCGAACTCCCGCTGACCGGCGTGGTGCACGCGGCCGGCGTCGCCGAGACCGCGCCGCTGGACTGGACCGGCCCCGCGGACGTGCGCTCGTCCATCGGTGGCAAGGTCACCGGCGCGGCACACCTGGACGAGCTCACCGCCGGGCTGGACCTGGACCTGTTCGTCACCTTCTCCTCCATCGCGGGCGTCTGGGGCAGCGGAGGGCAGGGGCTCTACGCCGCCGCCAACGCCTACCTGGACGCGTTGGTCCAGCAGCGGCGTTCGCGCGGCCTGGCGGGTCTCTCGGTGGCCTGGGGCCCCTGGGCCGAGGCCGGGATGGCGGTGCGCGGCGAGGCGGAGGACTTCCTGCGCAAGCGTGGACTGCCCGCCCTGGACCCGAAGCTGGCCGTCACCGCGCTCGCCGGGGCGGTGGACCGGCGGGAGACCTGCGCGGTGGTCGCGGACGTGGACTGGGAGCGGTTCGCCCCGGCGTTCACCTCCAGCCGCCCCAGCCCGCTGCTGGCCGACCTGCCCGAGGCGGCCCAGCGGCCGGCCGCGGAGGAGGCCGCCGCCGGGGGCGGCACCGCCCTGGTGCGCCGGCTCGCGGCGGCCCCGGTCCCGCAGCGGGGCCGGATCCTGCTGGACCTGGTGCGGGCGCGGGCCGCCACGGTGCTCGGACACGGCACCGCCGAGGCCGTCGGAGCGGACCGGGCCTTCCGGGACCTGGGCTTCACCTCGCTGACCGCGGTGGAACTGCGCAACGCCCTGGGCGCCGAGACGGGCCTGGCACTGCCGGCCACCCTGGTCTTCGACCACCCGACCCCCGGTGAGCTGGCCGAGCACCTGGCCGGTGAACTGCTGGACGACCTGGGCGACCCGGACGGCCCGGACGCCGCCCCGGAGGCGGTCCGGGTCGACGGCGGGGCCGCTCCCGGCACCGACGACCCGATCGTGATCGTCGGGATGAGCTGCCGCTACCCCGGCGGCATCGCCTCGCCGAACGAGCTGTGGGAGCTGGTCGCCACCGGCGCCGACGGCATCTCCGGCTTCCCCGTCGACCGCGGCTGGGCGTTCGCGGACGCCGAGGACTCGTACGCCCGGCAGGGCGGTTTCGTCGCCGGGGCGACCGGCTTCGACGCCGGGCTGTTCGGCATCTCGCCGCGCGAGGCGCTGGCGATGGACCCGCAGCAGCGGCTGCTGCTGGAAGCCGCCTGGGAGGCCTTCGAGTCCGCCGAGCTGGACCCGCGCTCGATGCGCGGCCGGCAGATCGGTGTCTTCGTCGGCGCCTCCTCCTCCGGCTACGGCGGGGGCGGCGCGCACGGCTTCGAGGGAGCCGAGGGGCACCTGCTCTCCGGCACCGCCAACAGCGTGATCTCGGGCCGGGTCGCCTACTCCTTCGGCCTGGAGGGGCCGGCGGTGACGGTGGACACCGCCTGCTCGTCGTCCCTGGTGGCACTCCACCTGGCGGCCCAGGCGGTACAGCGCGGCGAGTGCGCGATGGCGCTCGCGGGCGGTGTCACGGTGATGGTCTCGCCGGCCACCTTCGGCGAGTTCGACCGGCAGGGCGGGCTCGCTTCGGACGGCCGCTGCAAGGCCTTCGCGGCTGCGGCGGACGGTACGGGCTGGGGCGAGGGCGTCGGCGTGCTGCTGGTCGAGCGGCTGTCGGACGCCCGGCGGCTCGGGCACCGGGTGCTGGCGCGGGTGCGCGGCAGCGCCGTCAACCAGGACGGCGCCTCCAACGGCCTCACCGCGCCCAACGGCCCCGCACAGGAGCGGGTGATCCGCCAGGCACTGGCCACCGCCGGACTGACCACCGCCGACGTGGACGTGGTCGAGGCGCACGGCACCGGCACCCGCCTCGGCGACCCGATCGAGGCGCAGGCGCTGCTGGCCACGTACGGCCAGGGGCGGCCGGAGGGCAGCCCGCTGCTGCTCGGCTCGATCAAGTCCAACATCGGGCACACCCAGGCCGCCGCCGGCGTCGCCGGGGTCATCAAGATGGTCATGGCGATGCGTCACGGCGTCCTCCCGGCCACGCTGCACGTGGACGAGCCGACCCCGCACGTGGACTGGTCGGCGGGCGCGGTGGAACTGCTGACGCAGGCCCGGCCGTGGCCGGAGGACGGCCGGCCGCGCCGCGCGGGCGTGTCCTCCTTCGGCATCAGCGGCACCAACGCCCACGTCATCATCGAGGCCGTGCCGAGCCCCGCCCAGGCCGAGCGGACGGCGGCGGCGCCGCCGGTGCTCCCCTGGCTGCTGTCGGGCAGGACCGAACCTGCCCTGCGGGCCCAGGCCGAGCGGCTCGCGGCCTTCCTCGGCTCCGGCGACGGGGCCGACGGGCGGCCGCAGCCGGGCCCGGCCGACCTCGGCCACGCCCTGCTCGGCCGGGCCGCGCTCGCCCACCGCGCGGTGGTGCTCGGAGCGGACGCGGCGGACCTCGCCGAGGGGCTCGACACCGTGGCGGCGGGCACCCCGTCGGCGCACGTGGTCGCCGGTGCGACGGTCGAAGGCCAGACGGCGTTCCTGTTCACGGGGCAGGGTGCGCAGCGGGTCGGCATGGGCCGGGGCCTGTACGAGGCCTTCCCGGTGTTCGCGGCGGCCTTCGACGCGGTCTGCGCGGAGCTGGACCTGCTCCTCGACCGGCCGGTCGGGGACGTGGTGTTCGACGGCGTCGAGGATCTGGACCGTACGGTGTGGGCGCAGGCCGGGCTGTTCGCGGTCGAGGTGGCGTCCTTCCGGCTGCTCGAATCCTGGGGC